>DAOUMQ010000061.1:0-4880 GCA_034410425.1 Dehalococcoidales bacterium
TCGCCGTAGTCGTAACCGGCATCAGCCAGCAACTGTTCGGCCATCGCCGGATCATACGGTCGGGGGTCATAGCCCTCAACATAACCCGGCCAATATTGGGAAGCTATCTGATGAAGGGGTTCCCACTCGCCGTATCCCAGCATCTCGGCTATGGCCGGGCGGTCAATGGCATACTCTATTGCCTCGCGTACCTCCTGAATGGCAAGTGGTGAGTCGGGGTTGTTAGAATTAGGCAAGAGCGACCAGAACATGCCAGACAGGCCAGTCCCCCGGTTTACCGTAAGCCCCATTTCCTCTAAGTCAAGAATGCTTTGTACGGCTGATGCGTATATCCACATATCTGCCTGTTCCGCCTCCATCATGGCTGCGGCTGTCACGGGGTCTGGAATGAAACGGGCTTCGATACCATCGAGATATGGCATGTCGTCCCGCCAGTAGTTATCATTCCTATCGTATGTAAGGACGACATCTCGTTGAAAATCAACAAGTTCGAAGGGGCCTGTCCCTACTGAGTTTGAGCGAGCCCAATCTATACGCTCTTCCAGGGTGTTGCCGGCATTTTCAAATGCTGTCGGCGAAATCATCATGACCCACCCATATTGTTCAATCATGTACCAGGTGTAGTAGGAAAGATGCATCCTGAAAGTGTAGTCATCAACAACTTCAAGGGACTCTATGTATTGACCATAGGGTAACCTGCCCCCGTCCATTTGCAGCTGGAAGTTCCACCGGCATGCCTCGGCATTCCAGGGTGTCCCATCATGAAAGGTAACGCCTTCCCTCAGGTACCAGGTGAGGGTCAGGTTATCCTGGTCAACTACCCAGTCTGTAGCTAACACCGGGATTTGAACCCCATCTTCATCCCATTCGCATAGTCTCTCTATGGAGGGCAGGGCGTATATACTGTCAGTAGGGCTGAATTCCGGTGGATATCCTACAACCGAAGGAAAGGTACCACCAATGACTCTCATGATGCCACCGGTTTCTGCTTCTTCCCCACAAGCAGCGAGACACATCCCAGCTATTAGAACAATAACCAAAGGAATAAATAAAAGCTTCTTCACTGTTAAATACCTCCTTTGTGAATTCCCGATAGACCACTACCTGGCCATTGCTTACCTCCTTTCTTTAAGTGGGTTTTTAGTTTTGCAGCTATTACGTTTGGGTAATTGCCATTATACTCTCAATGTTACGCTTGTCAATACTCCAAAAAGAAAGCGGTAGGTGACAAGTTTGGTGCTTATCAAAGGTAGGAAAATAGAGCGGGCTCACCTAAAGAAAAACCGCCAAAAGGACGGAGGTTGACCCACACGGGGTAAGTGAAACAATTAGAGCTTTCTGTACTGGAGGACGGCCTATCTTTATCTAGTAGGCGCCATATTCTTTGGCGGCGGCTATCATGGCACGCAGGTTATCTGGATTACACTTGTCAACAGCTGCCCCGCCGGTTAGGATATAACCGCCACCTTTACCACAAACCTCAATAAGTTGGCGGCAGCATTCTTTAACAGCCTGGGGCGTACCCGTGCATATCAGCGAGGCAGGTACATTCCCGGCGATACAGGCGACGTTACCGAGGACCTCTTTGGCTCTGGCCATGTCCGTCTGGTCAAAATGCCAAACCACCACGCCCCTGGGCAAATCTTTAATAATCTCCAAACGCCTGTTATAGCTTCCCTCGGCGAATAACATCGGCACGAGGCCCTCGTCAACCAAGCCCAAGATAACCTTTTTCAAGGTGGGCCAGTAGAAGGTCTCGTACGGCTTGTCGGACATGAAAGCATCATCACCTTTATGCAGCGGCATAAATATTATTGGACCTCCGGATATATCGGCAGCCAATACTGCCCCCTCGATATTCATGGGAGTTACTTTTTCCATGGCTTCTAGTAGCTTGTCCGGCTGCCGGTACATATCCATGACTATCCCCCGAGTCCCCCTTAATGTATCGGCAAAGGTGTCAAAGGGGGCCATGGCCATGCCACCCCGCAAAGACGGAAATCCCTCTGCCGTCACCCTCTGCTCACAGTCATCAACAACCTGCCACCATTCCCCCAGTTCTTTTCCAGCCGTCACAATAGCCTGAAAAGCCGCCTGGATATCCGGCATTGTGCACGACAACAAAAAGTTGGTCGGCATCCCCAATGCGTGGGTGAAGGGAGAAAGCCTCTGGAAAGGCTCCAGGGTGGCCAATGTGCGGGGCAGATAGAATCTAAGACAAAAGTCGGACGGGTCATTAAGGAAGGCATCGTATTCGTCCGCTTTCATATACTCGCTTTCGACAAACTGATGAAATCTGGCATCAGCGGGAAGACCGTGGCCTGGCCATTTTGATATTCTGTTATCAAGGAGCTCACTTACCCTGCCGGGAAAGACAAGACCAGGCCCACCAAACGTATCCATATCGTCAAAATCCTGCATGAACTTCAGCCACGCTCGGCGGAGTTCGTCATAATCATACATAGCTGTCCGGAGCGTTATCCCAGCATAATAGGTCGGGAAATATCCTGAGGGCAGATTAACCGGTACCCGGTCGGGCTCCCTCAGCTGAATAGCGTCGACTATCCTGGTTAATCTTGTCTTGTAGGCTTTCTCGGCTTGGGGGCTGGAGAACTTAACATCAGGCGAAAACCACCTCTTTAATCGCTCTTCCCGTTTTTCCTCCGGGGATAACTCCGCCCATTTCTTCTCTACCATCAATTGACCCCTACCTTTCCTTAGGCTGTCAGCCAACCGGTGGCCTGGTATTAGGAGGTGGTGGATTTTTCATCCCAATTCGGAAGTATTCACCGGTCTCCTTGCGCTTCCAGCCGGCTCGTTGATTTAAGGGGTGTTCCATTCTAATAGCTCCCGGCACAGGGCAGTGGGCAACACAACAGCCACCAAACCAGCATTCATCAGGATACAGTACTATGGGTGGCTTGCCTTTCTCCGGGTTGGGTACCAGTACGTCCGACCGGCACACGTCCACACAGGTGTTGCAGCCATTGCATAATTCAGGACTAATAAATATTGCCTGGTTTGGTGTCATCGGGTTGGGTACCATATAGGCTTTGTTATACATAATCACTTACTCCCTTCTAGTGTGATAGTCACCGCCCCACAAACTTTTAGAGGTCACAATGCTTCTGGTAATTCTCTTCATACGTAGTAGCATTAGGTGGCAGGAGCCAGTAGTTGAAAGGCAGCTCTCCCACCTTGACATCCTCATTCTCCAGCCTGATGGTGACAAACTTGTTCCACTCTGGTGGGTCCATTTCGGGATAATCCAGCCTCTTGAATTCCAGGGGCAGGCTGCTCGCCTTCCGGGCTAGAGAGGCATGCATTATAATTTCTCCCACGGTAATGTGTGTCAGGCATTCCAGGGTGCGCTCTAACTCATGCGGATTCCTGGCGTAAGCTGTGGCCGCTTCACTCTCTCTAATGCTGTTGAACCAACTTAGCCCTGTTTGCAGAGTTTCCTCACTTTTATACTCGCCGCAATAGTCCTGCATAATTCGGCATAGCCCGGCCCGCAATTCTTTCCACCCCACTCCGTCCTTTCGCGCCACGGGGGCGTAGACACGGGCCTTCTCCTTGTCCACCTGCTTCCTCTCAATGACGGGCTCTTGGGCTGTTTGCGCATACTTGACTGCCTTTCTAGCCGCATATCTGCCGGAGCAGGCGGCTACAGAGTGGTCTCCACCAGCGTATGTTGTCATTCCCGCCACGTATAAACCATCAAGACTGGTCTTGAGGTCCCAGTCAAAGGCCAGCCCACCGCCAGCAGCAAATCCCCCCGTTCGCCACTGGCGCGGTCCATATGCCCCCCACCAGGCGCCAAAGCCGTATTGTTCGGGAGGCATAATATTTGCCTGAAGCATATCCTTGTCAGGGTCGAAGCCGGCCTTTGTGTACCTATCGTATATTGGGATGCGTGTCTTGCCTTCATGGCCTATCATGAGACCCCATATCGCTCTCCGCTCGTGCTCAGGCATACCGGGCAGGTCGGCATAAAGTGGGAGTTTGAACTCACCCTTCATAATGCGTTCGGGTAGGTCGGGGATAATAGTTGGTCCCCAGAGTTCATAGGAGGGAGACATGCGACCGTAGACAAAGGTTTTCTGCCCGGGTGCCGGGCGGTATCGCTCGGCTACTGTTTTCAGTATTTTCCCGTCCCGGTCGACCCAGGGAATTTCCTTGCCATTGGCATCGACTATGGTGCAAGCATACCAGGTGTTATGAGCATTACCGGTGCCATACATTGGATAGCTGAAACCACCGGAAGCTATCATCGCCGAGCTTCTCTCCAGCATGGTTAACTCGGCTCCAGCCTGCCAGGCCATAGCCGTACCCTCGCCGGTGAGGTTGGGCTCCTGGAATAGGGTAGCCCCGGCCAATTCTGTGGAGAATATCCAGAGCCCAGCGGGTGCACCCGTAGAGAGCAGGGTGGACTTTGCCTTGAAGATGTAGAATTCGCCGGTTCTTGCATTTACCCCGGTTGCACCGACAACCCTGGCTCCCTGTTTGCCCCCTTCAGTGAGCAGGCTGGTCGCCATAACATGGTCGTAGATTTTCACACCGAGACGTTTAAGCTCATTGTACAGGGCAACCTTGATGTTCGCCCCCCCATTAACGCGTATACAATACCTATTCTCGTAATCATAGGCAAACATTAATTTGGTCTTTTCGTCTCTAAAGGGGGCTCCGACAAATTCGCCATCCACATCTCTAACCTTCACCCCCATCTTCTCGCAATCAAGAAGGGCATCGTAGCTTTCTTTGCAGGTGATGTAACCGGTAACCCCGTTGCCAAATTCAAGGTAGAAATAATCGCCAAATTCCTTAAGTAACCCCACCATCTCTTCCGGAGTAATCTTAGAGCACGGGTTGGTGCAGGC
>DAOUMQ010000062.1:0-4063 GCA_034410425.1 Dehalococcoidales bacterium
ACCGTTAGGAGGTTTCATTGCCGGCGTAAGTGTTGCCCTGTTCAGCCTGGCTACCGCTCAGTGGCAATTCTTTCTCTTTTACGGGGGTATTGCCGCCATAGGCTTAAGCCTAGCCGGTTGGACACCCCTCACCGCCATAGTCTCCAACTGGTTTGTCAAAAAGCGCGGCTTAGCCATTGGTATACTGGCGGCTGGCTTCGGCGGCAGTCTGATATCAGCCCCCATTGCCCAGTTCCTCATCTCCAGCTTTGGCTGGCAGAAGGCTTATATAATTGTCGGAATCTTCCCCATTGCCATTATCGTACCGCTGTGCAGCCTTTTGATACGCCGCAGTCCTCAGGAGAAAGGGCTTCTGCCCGATGGTGCGCCTCAAAAACCACCCCAGCCCCAAGACCATGATAAGCCTCAGACTTGGGAAGGCAAGTGGGCAACCACTACCTGGACACTGCCTCGGGCGATGAAGACCTATCAATTCTGGCTACTCTTTCTCGTTGCCTTTTTTCTCCTTGGTCTTACCGAGCAGATAACAATAGCCCATCTTGTTTACTTCTTCAGGGATGTTGGCTACGAACCAATAGTGGCAGCCAATATCTACAGCGTATTTGGCATCATTTTCATCCTCGGAACCCTTTGTAGCTTCCTCTCCGACCGCTTTGGGCGGGAAAAGGTCTTCATACCAAGCTGCCTGCTAAGCGCCGGGGCAATATCCCTTTTATTCCTGATACAGGATGCCTCTCACCTCTGGATGCCGGTACTATTTGCAGTTTGCTTTGGTCTTGGGGTTGGCGCTGCCGGCCCAGTGTTTTTCAGCGCGGCGGCCGACCTATTTCAGGGAAGACACTTTGGCTCTATCCTGGGTACTATAACCTTAGGCTTCTCCCTAGGGGGTGCCATCGGTCCCCCGCTTGCCGGATTTATCCATGATAAAACCAATAGCTACTCGCTTGCCTTCTTCATAATTCTGGGTTCGTTAATTGCCGCCGCCGTGCTGATGTGGCTCATTGCCCCCGGTAAGATAACATCGGTTCCGGCAATAACAGCTCAGCGTTAACCAAGCTGGTCGTCCCTTTTTCACAACCCTCAACAATCGCAATTTTATCTCAGGGCTATGTAATGAGACAGCTAGAAAGGGTATACTTTATGACCGAAACAGCAGCAGAACGTCAGGAGCAGAGGTGGGAGTTCATGAAGGTGGCTATGGGAAAGGCTGATTTAGCCATTGTTAATGGGGATATAGTTAATGGCGTGGATACGGCTCTTTAGGCTCGACCTTTTCTATCGGGTTTGATAGAAAACAGTTGATGAATAGGCTGTTAAGTTATGATTAATTTTTAGCAATCATCCTTCACTGCTTAGCTAATTTCTGTGGAGCAAACCATCAGATTGTTCAAAGTGGCATTATAACATCGGCTATGTGATGTTAAGACTTGGAAACCTGACAAGGTTGTGATTTGAAGGCAGGAAACCCCGAGATTGGGTCAAGGTGTCTATCATCAGTAAGGATGTTTACGTTCGCTTTACCAGGCCAGTAGTGCGGAATGTGAACAACGCCTGACAGAATTGTATCGGTAACGCTGGCACTTAGCTCGATACTGCCCCTTGGTGAACTGACTATTACCTTATCGCCTGAATGTATACCGCGAGGCTCGGCATCGGAGGGATTTATCTCCAGTAGTGGCTCTGGCAACATCTTGCGCAATCGGGGTATATTGCGGTGCTGTGAATGGGTAAAATAGATTGTGCGGGACCCTGATGTCAATATCAAGGGAAAAGGCTGCACCAAGTCCGGGCGGCTCACAGGACTTTCCACTGGTTCTTTGTAAACTGGGAGTGGTTCATAGCCGTACTTGGCTAAGATAGAGGAGGCAATTTCTACCTTGCTCGATGGTGTCTGAAACCCAGCCTTTTCATAGTATTTGGCTGGTCTGGGAGGCTGGGGGTATTGAATTCCCTCAGGGTGCTCTCTCAATTCTTCAAGTGTACTACCCGTTGGCTCAAGAATGTAGCTAAAACACTTTTCAATGTCGCCATCCCAGAATTCATGACCAAAGCCCAATCTCTTAGCAAGTTCGGAGAAGATCTTCCATTCGGGCCAGCTTTCCCCTACTGGTTCAATAGCTGACTCTATAAGTCTAATGAACCCGGTCGGACTGGTTACCAGTATATGACGCTCTAACCATGAAGATATGGGGAGAACTATATCGGCAAGCTGCGTAGCCGAAGTATGAAAGTAATCAGTATCTACAATCATATCTAGTTTCTTGAGATTATCCACCAGCCGATTATAATTAGGGAAAAACTGTAGATTCAGTCCAGCCGCAAAGAGGGCCTTTATGGGGTAAGGCTGCCCACTTTCAATACGGTCTACTAGGACGTTAGATTGCATTTCTCCAAACATATCAGTAAATAGTGGGAATCTATCTGCTCCAAGGCCTGGTGGGAAGTTGGCTCCTCGTTCTTTTAAAGTAATGTTATTTGTTGGGGGAAAATCTCGGCCCTTTCGGTTGCCACTCGGTACTTCGAAATTGCCGGTCAGTGCTGATAGTAGAAGGATTGCTCGGGTAGTTTGCACCCCGTTGTAGTGATGGAGGGTAGCGCCAGGGCTGGTTCTGATTTTAGCCGGTTTCTGGGTGGCAAATAGGATTGCTGCCTCCCTTACCTTGCCAGCTGGCACCCAGGTTATTTGTTCCACTTCCTCCGGCGGGTACTCCTGTACCAGTTTCTTCAAATCGTCAAATCCTACCGTCCACTTCTCGACGAAGTCTTTGTCATAGAGCTGTTCGTTGATAATTACATTCATCATGCCCAACGCTAGGGCACCATCCGTACCCGGTCGTAACTGAAGATGAACATCTGCCATGGAGGCAATCTTGGTACGTCTTGGGTCAACGACGATGAACTTCATCCCCCTTTGTTCTGCATCCAGATAGTCCTGCCACAGACGAGGAGACGAATTTATAACGCTGGAGCTCCATATTAGATGACACTTGCTGGCCGGGTCTATCTCGAATGAGTTCACGATAATCCAGCCGTAGTCCTGGCCGTAGTTCAAGGAGGCGGCTAGCCAACCAGAGGAGAAGCAGCTACTGGTTTCAGTGCAATAATTCGGGGAGCCAAATGCATGAGTCAGACGACGAAAGTAGGGGCGGGGTTCCTTCGTATAAGCAACATAGAAAACGACCGACTCAGCCCCGTATTCCGTTTTAATCCCCTGTAATTTGCCAGCTATAGTGTCTAGAGCCTCATCCCAGGATATTCTGACGAAAGAGCCAGTACCCCGCTCGGAAACACGCTTCAATGGGTATTTTAAGCGGTTAGGATGGTAGACAAAGTCTAACTGCGCCTGCCAGCGAGGGCATATTTTGGCTATGCGCTTGTCTAACATATCAATATTAACCGCTTTACCCCTGCGAACGTGGACCTTTGTTGGACAATAATCACCGCACATATAGCAAGCTCCATCCCTGACCACCTCTTGCTCTGACTGGGTACGTTTACTAAAGTTTACCATGTCAATTTTCCTTCCGCAGGTATGTGGGCTAGGAATTACCTTAACTAGAGCGTGATTATACCCCTTCTTCACTAGGGAAGCGAAATTGAAGGTAGAGTAAGGTCTCAGTGTTTACCTAGGTGGTTAACTGCACCTGCATGTAACAATTAGCCATATTGTGCAATTTGGTCTATTTTTAGAAAAATATCTCCTAACGGCTAATACTTCCAGTACCGCCTAGGTAGATCCTCTGAAAGACCGTGGCATTGTACACTGAATTGTCTGAGGTGTAACTAAGACCTTCGCCAATGTTCTTGAATCTCTCGCCACCGCTTATCAAAGAAACCCGGCAACATGGCTTCTATGGCTAAAGCAATACCTAAACCTTTTAAAACTTTCTTACCCGTTGGTGAAAGCGGTCCGTGCGGGAAGGAGAGAGAAGCTGTGCTTTGGTTGCTCACCATATTTTCTTTTGTTGGCAATTCTACATTGAAAGGAGACTGCGATTGATTTTCTCTTTCTCGTCTAAGTTTTGCTTCTTCTTTGGCGTGGCATGATGGACATAGCGGTATG
>DAOUMQ010000063.1:0-3042 GCA_034410425.1 Dehalococcoidales bacterium
GTTCTCGTGGTGGGGAAAGATTAGGTCCTGCCCGCCGCCGTGGATGTCAATCTGCTCGCCAAGGTATCTTAAGGACATAGCGCTGCACTCGATGTGCCAGCCCGGCCGCCCCTCTCCCCAAGGGGACTCCCAGAAAGGCTCTCCCGGCTTGGACGCCTTCCAGAGGGCGAAGTCCATGGCGTCCTCTTTTTCCTCCCCGCCCACAGCGCACTCGGCGGCTCTCATCGCCTCCAGACTGCGGTGGGAGAGCTTACCGTAGTCGGGGTCTTTCTTAACCCGGAAGTAGGCGCTTCCCCCCGCGGGGTAGGCAAAGGCATTGTCCACCAGGCCGGCAATGACCTCAATGATTTTGGGAATCTCCTCGGTAGCCCTGGGGTAGATATCGGTTTCCGCCCGGGCAACGTTTAAGTTTTTCATGTCTTCATCGAAGCTATCGGTGTATTTCTGGGCCAGCTCACGGGGAGAGATACCGAGCTTAGCCGCCCGGTCTATAATCTTATCGTCGATATCGGTGACGTTCTGCACGTACTTGACCCTGTATTTGCGGAAGCGGAGGTAGCGGCGGATGACATCGAAGATGATGTAGCTCATGGCATGGCCGATGTGGGCTTCGTCGTAGGGGGTGACCCCACAGACGTACATCCTGACCTCTTTGCCCTGAGGTGAGAACTCCTCCTTTTTCCCGGAGAGGGTGTTATAGACCTTCATTCCTTCTTCTTTCCGGAGCTAGAGCGCTTCTCCATCTCGGCTATGCGCTTTTCCAGGTTTTCCAGCTTCTCCCCCACCGGGTCGGGCAGCCTTTCCACGGTATCGGTATCGGGGTTTCGCACCGCCACCACCCGCCCCGGCACACCGACCACGGTGGCGTTAGCCGGCACCGAGTCCACCACCACCGAGCCGGCACCCACCTTGGTGTTATCGCCGATGGTGATATCCCCGATGAGCTGTGCCCCCACCCCAACCACCACGTTGTTGCCCAGCGTCGGGTGGCGCTTGGCCCGCTGGTGACTGGTGCCACCCAGGGTCACCCCCTGGTAGAGGGTGACGTTATCGCCAATGACCGAGGTCTCGCCGATGACCACGCCCATGCCGTGGTCGATGAAAAAGCCGTCGCCGATTTTAGCCCCGGGGTGAATCTCAATGCCGGTGAGAAAGCGGCTGACGTGGGAGATGAAGCGGGGCAGGAAGGGAATGTGCCAGCGAAAGAGGGTGTGGGCGACGCGGTGGTACTGGCGGGCGTGAAAGCCGGGGTAAGCCAAAAGAACCTCCAGGGTGCTGACCGCCGCCGGGTCGTTGGCGAAAACGGCTTTGATATCCTTCCTTATGCCGCGAAAACACATAGAATCATTCTCCTGCTATCAAGGCTATGGCCTGGACCTCTATCCCTCTCCCCCGCCCGACACAGCCCAGCCCGTTGGCGGTGCTGGCTTTAACGCTTACCCGCGCTATATCAATACCGAGGGTCTGGCTGAAGTTCTGCCGCATCCGCTCAATGAAGCCGGCAAGCTCCGGCTCTTCGGCTACTATGGTAGCATCAATATTGGCTATCTGCCAACCATTTTCTTCAAGCTCATCGGCGACCTTTTTGAGCAGGGTCAGGCTGGAGATGTCCTTATACTGCGCCTGGCCGGCGGGAAAGTGCTGGCCGATATCGCCCAGCGCCGCCGCCCCCAGCAGGGCGTCGATAATAGCGTGGCTGAGGACATCGGCGTCGCTCCAGCCGTCAAGCCCCTTCTTATAGGCTATCTCCACGCCGCCGATGACGAGCTTCCTGCCCTTGACCAGGGGGTGAATGTCATAGCCGATGCCGATTCGCAGTTTATTTGCCATGCTTGATTATCGTCTCCGCAACCAGAAGGTCGCTGTGAGTGGTTATCTTTATATTATCATAAGAGCCCATATAGAGTTTAACCTTGTAGCCCAGCCTCTCCACCAGCGCGGCATCGTCGGTGACCTCGCCCTCTGCCTTCTGATAGGCTTTGGTTATTATATCAAGTCTAAAGACCTGCGGCGTCTGTACCGCCCACAGGTTTTGACGAACTAGCGTATCCAACACGATTCTATCGTCTCCGGCGGCCTTGATGGTGTCGGTGACGGGAACGGCGGCTACAGCGGCCCCGGTCTCTTGAGCCGCCTCTAAGCCCGCTTCGATTAGCTCTTTAGTCACCAGGGGGCGGGCGCCATCGTGGATGACCACCCACTGGCATTCTTTAAGCTTCTTTAGCCCCGCAGCCACCGAGTCCTGCCGCCTTTTGCCCCCAATGCAAACCTCTATGGGTTTAGAAAGTCCTTCTTTGGCTATCAGCCGGCGGCAAGCCTCCAGGCTCTTTTGGTTGACCACCAGCACGATATGGTCAACCGAGTGGCAACCATCGAAGGCGGCGAGGACATAAGATATGACCGGCCTGCCCCCTAAGGGGGCTAAAACCTTATCAATGCCGTTCATCCGATGACTTTCGCCAGCGGCAGCGATTATGGCGGAGACTTTTTGGTTAGTCATTCGCCTCTTTCGCCTTACCCCCCACCAGCCCCAACTTTATCGCCTCCCTCAGGGTGCTCACCGGCACCAGCCTGATGTTCTTGGGGACTTTAATTCCAGCGCCGGTCTTGGGCACCATACAGCGCTCAAAGCCCAGCCGGGCGGCTTCGGCCACCCTGCGCTCCAGCTGGGAGACGGCTCTAAGCTCTCCGCTCAAACCGACCTCCCCCACCACTACCAACCCGGGGTCGACGGGCACGTCGCGGGCGCTGGAGGCGATAGCCAGGGCGATACCCAGGTCGGCCGCCGGCTCGGCGATTTTAAGCCCGCCGGTGACATTGGCGATAATATCCTGACTAGCCAGCTTCAGGCCGGCCCCCTTGGTCAGCACGGCCGCAATCAAGAGCAAGCGGTTGAAGTCGATGCCGTTGGCGGTGCGCCGGGGCAGGCCGAAAGACGTGGGGGTGGTCAGGGCTTGAATCTCCACCAGCAATGGTCGGCTGCCCTCCAGTGTCGGCACCACCGCCGAGCCCACGGCTTCCCCCCAGCGCTGAGAAAGAAAG
>DAOUMQ010000064.1:0-4171 GCA_034410425.1 Dehalococcoidales bacterium
CTGATGGAAGAATTCGGTCTGGGCGACATGGAGGTCATCAAGGCCCTGACCCCGTTTCCCGGTATCGGCGGCACCGGCGATATGTGCGGCGGCATAACCGGTAGCCTGATTACTTTCGGGCTCTTTTTCGGCAGCGATGTTCCGCTGGATTTTGATGCCATGAACAACGCTATCATGATTTCCCAGAAGTTTATGGCTACTTTCGAGGGTAAAATAGGCAATATGTATTGCGCCGATATCATCGAAACGGTGATTCTGGGGCACAGGCTGAACCCCGGCGACAGCGAGGAGGCTATGGTAGCCTTCACCAACGAGAAGGGTTTTGAGAAGTGCGGCCTGCCCCCGGGAACAGGCGTCAAGCTGGCCGCTGAGATTATTATCAATAGCATGCAGAAGTAGGGGCATTTCACTTTATCGCCCCCTTTTTCAGGCGCCAGGCCTGTTAGCCGAATACCGGGAAAGCCCCGCCTCATAAAGGACGGGGTTTTTTCGGCATCGCAAAAAGGGGGCTCTCTTAAAAAGGAGTCATATGTCTGGTATTGTCTGGCATGTCTGCGCCTTTGGCGTAATCGGCATTTTTCTGGCGGTGACCGTCTATCGCACCGTGGCCATCGCCCGGTTGCCCGTCCACCTGAGGTGGGAGCTGGCGCCGATACCGCATGAAAAAGGGAAAGGCAAGTACGGCGGCTCTTACCTTGAGGAGTATGAGTGGTGGACGAAGACGCCGCGCCGCTCCCGTATCGCCCCGCTGGTGTATATGGTGGTGGAGATCTTCCTGCTCAGGGGAATCTGGAAACGCAACCGGCCCCTGTGGCCCCTGACCTTTGCCTTTCATGCCGGCATCTACCTGGTTACCGCCATGCTCTTATTCAGCCTGGTAAGCGCCATTTTAATCGTTGCCGGGGCGTCGCCTTCGGTCATCAACGTTTTCCAGGAGATTGCCTCCGTTCTGGCGGTGGCCGGCTACCTGATGGGTGGGGTGGGGGCTATCGCTCTGCTCTTTAAACGCGCCCTCGATGCCAACCTCAGGCCGTTCAATACCACCACCAAGTATTTTAACCTGGCCCTGCTGGGGGCGGTCTTTATCAGCGGCGCTTACGCCTGGTTCAGCTTGGGGGACTTTGCCGCCGAGATGAGCCTCTTTATAAGGGGGCTGATTACCCTTGATAGCGGCTTAACGGTGGCTTTTGCCCTGTCTGTGCATGTGATTATATCTTTGCTCTTCCTGCTCTATCTACCCTGGACGGACATGATTCACTTTGTCGCCAAGTACTTCACCTATCATGAGGTAAGGTGGAACGATGCCCCCCAGGATGAAAAAATGAAAAAAGAGCTACGCGGGCTTCTGGCCCAACCGGTGAGCTGGTCGGCGGCGCATATAAAAGCCGACGGCAAGAAAAACTGGGTAGACCTTACCAAGAAGAAGACGAGTGATGAAGAAGCTTAAATTAACCGATATTGCCAAGGGCGGGGACAAACAGCTTATTGATATCGATGTTGATGAGCTGGTGCCGTTGCCGCCGCCCTACGATAAGGCCGAGGAGCTGCCCGCTTTCAAGCAGCTCACCGAAGACCAGCGGGAGAGGCTGGTCTGCAACCTTGACGGCGTCGTTTCCTATGCCGCCCTGCCCAAGCCCAAGAGCAAAGCCGAGGAGAAAAAGTACGTCAATCAGTTTCTATCAGGGCTAAAGAAGCTCTTGAGCAAGGAGAACAACTGGACTTTTTTACAGCCGCTGCTCCTTTCCCTGGACTACTGCGCCCAGTGCCAGACGTGCTGCGATGCCTGCCCCATCTACCTCGGCAGCGGCAAGAACGACCTCTATCGTCCCACCTACCGCCCCGAAATCTTCCGGCGTTTAGTTAATAAGTACATCAAGCCCGGCGGCAAACTGCGGGCCAAGCTCACCGGGGCCGATATCGACCTCAACTGGACAACCATAACCCGGCTCTACGAACTCAGCTACCGCTGTAATCTCTGCCGGCGCTGTACCCAGGCCTGTCCCATGGGCATTGATAACGGGCTTATCAACCGCGAACTTCGCAAGCTCTTCAGCCAGGAGCTGGGCTGGGCGCCCAAGGAGCTCCACGAGAAGGGCACCGTGCTCCAGCTTGACGTCGGCTCCGCCCACGGCTTGAGGCCCAATGTGGCCATAGACAACCTTCAGTTTCTGGACGAGGAATTTACCGAGTCCACCGGCATTGAGGTGAAGACGCCCTGGGATAAGAAAGGGGCCGATATTCTTTTGATTCACAGCGCCGGTGATATTATCTCCTTCCCTGAGAGCCCCATCGCCTTTACCATCTTGTGCAACGCCGCCGGACTAAACTGGACGCTCTCATCGGACATACCGGGCTACGACGGCATCAACTACGGCGTCTTCTATGACGATATCCAGCTGGCCAAGGTGGCTACCCGCCATGCCCAGATTGCCCGGAAGCTGGGGGTGAAGAAGATTGTCATGGGTGAGTGCGGACACCAGAACAAGGCGCTGATGACGGTGGCTGACCGGATGCTTACCGGAGAGCTGAATATACCGCGGGAGAACGTGATGACCTTCCTGGAGAACCTGGTCTTCAGCGGTAAGGTTAAGTTCGACCCTTCCAAGAACGATTTTCCGGTAACCCTCCACGACCCCTGCAACCTGGTGAGAAACATGGGGGTGGTTGAGCCCCAGCGCCGAATTCTGCGCTATCTCTGCCCTGAGTTCCGCGAGATGACGCCCCACGGAATAGAGAATTACTGCTGCGGCGGCGGCGGGGGCTTGAGCGTGATGTCCGATGTCAACTTCACCGACTGGAAGGTGTTCGTCGCCGGCAGGATGAAATTCAAACAGGTCCTGGAAGCCTTTGCCGACCAGCCCGGCCCCGAGGTAAGGAAATACCTGTGCGCGCCCTGCTTGAACTGCAAGCTGCAGTTCCGCGATTTGTTCGACTACTACGGGGTCAAGGAAAAGTCCAACCTTATCTTCGGCGGCATGGGGGAATTGATTGTTAACGCCATGGCTATTATGAAAAAGCCCTTCCTTAGCTGGGAGGCCGAGGTATAGCCTAGCTTGCCCTCGACCAGCCCCATAGGTTATACTATATTCTTGTTTACGGCACCGTAGAATAGTCTGAGAGGAGACTGACTTAGATGGCACAAATGGAACTGGCTGGCGAAATGTTCGAAGTTGATGAGAACGGCTTTATGCAGGAAACCGACCGGTGGACCGAGGATGTGGCTAGAGCCTATGCGGCTCTAGAGAACGTAAACGAGGTGACCAAAGACCACTGGGAGGCAGTTTATTACCTGAGGAACTATTACCTCGAGAACGGCATTTGCCCTATGATAAGAAGGCTTATCAAGGTGACTGGCTTTAACTTGAGCCGGCTCTATGAACTCTTTCCGCAGGGACCGGCGCAGTCCGCCTGTAAGTGGGCCGGGGTACCCAAGCCCACCGGATGCGTATAATTTTTTAAGCCTAATCTTCTACCTTGGTCTCTTTCTCCAGCACCTCGGATAGCGCCCTGTAGCCCTCGCCGCCGAAAGACTTGAACTGCAGGGTAAGCAACTCCGAGTACTTAAAACCCTTGGATTTAATCCAGTCCCGGTGCACCTTATCGCCCCGCCCAATCATGTGGCGGGCTAAATCAAGGGCACTGCTTGAGACTTTATTACACACCGGGCAGTGATAACTCATCGATAAACCTCCTGCCTAGTCTACTTCTTCTTTTTCTGTTTTTCCTTAAGCCCTTTGAGCACCTTCTCCGGGGTTATCGGTAAATCGTTTATCCTCACCCCCACTGCCTTATAGACGGCGTTGCCGATGGCGCCGGCGGTGGGATTGGTAAGTCCCTCGCCAGCCTCCTTGGCGCCGAAGGGCCCCTCGGGCTCAAAGGTATCAATCTCTAAAATCTCGGTCTCGGGCATATCCAGGGAGCGGATAAGCTTGTAATCGGCGATGGAGGGATTGAGTATCTTGCCCTCGTCCATGGGCTGGTCTTCACAGAAGCCGTAGCCTCCGGCCATCATTATGGCCCCCTCTAGCTGCCCTTCAATGCCCACCGGGTTGATTACGGTGCCGCTTTCATGGGCGGTGGTCACGTTTACCAGCTTATAGCGTCCCGTCTCGGTATCCACAGCCACCTCAGCCGCCTGCACGCCGAAGCTATAGGCGGGGGATATCATCCC
>DAOUMQ010000065.1:0-3459 GCA_034410425.1 Dehalococcoidales bacterium
TCGTATATGCTGATGATAGTAAGCGGCTTGGCCGCTCTCCCTGCATCTTCCATTGAGGTCGGCTCGGTCAACACCGCCCTGATAGCGGTCTACTATTCAGCCCTGGCTATCGTCGTCTGGCTCGTCAGCCGGAGGAAGCCAGGTGAAGGGGCGTCTAGAGCCAGAGCCTGGCTGAAATCAGGGGCCGATAAAGCCGCCGACCTCGTTGCCCGATTGCCCAAGAAGTGGGTTATACCGCCCCTGCTGGTGATAGCCGTTCTGGTCTGGCTGGCCGCGGCGGCCGTGCCCGATGACGAGCTCCGCGTCAGCTTCCTTGACATCGGCCAGGGCGACGCCATCCTGATTCAAAGAGGCAACCAGCAGGTCTTGATCGACGGCGGGCCCAGCCCACAGGCCCTGACCATGGAGCTGGGGGAAAGGATGCCCTTCTGGGATAGGACCATAGAGCTGGTGGTATTAACCCACCCCCACTCCGACCACCTCGCCGGACTGGTGGAGGTCCTGGAGAGATACCAGGTGGAGCAGGTGCTCTATGCCGATTTGGCCGACACATCGCCCCTGTACCAGGAATGGCTTGAGCTGATTGAAGAAAACGATATTGAATACACCCTGGCCCGAGCCGGACAGCAGATTGACCTCGGCGACGGGGTAATAATAGAGGTGCTCCACCCGCCAGAGCAACTTCTAGACAGCACCGGCTCCGATTTGAACAACAACAGCGTGGTACTGCGCTTGAGTGCCGGGCAGGTGAGCTTCCTGCTCACCGGCGATATAGAGCAGGAGGCCGAGTTTGAGCTCATTTCCCGCCCCGCCGACTTGGCCAGCACCGTGCTCAAGGTCGCCCACAGCGGCTCATATACCTCCACCACCCCCGAATTCCTGGCGGCGGTCAACCCGCTGGTAGCGGTTATCTCGGTGGGGGAAAACCCCTTCGGACACCCCAGCGGCGAGGTTTTGGCCAGGCTGGAGAACGCTCTGGGAGCCGAGAATGTATACCTCACCTCCGAGCAGGGAACCATAGAATTCATCACCGATGGCCAGAGGCTCTGGGTAACGGTGGAGAATTAACCAAGCAATTCCGGCTTAGGTTACTTAAGGCTATAGTAAACCTTGACAGCCTGTGGTAGAATACGGGTAAATTCAGCATAATCATTAAATATAGGGAGGTGTTTTATGCTAAAACAGAAACGTACCCACTTTGTCGTGATTACCAGCCTCGTTTTACTCCTCAGTTTGAGCCTGCTGTGGATAGGCGGCTGCCCGTTCGGGACGGCGACGTACACCCTTGTCACCAATGTCAGCCCGGCGGGAGGCGGTTTTGTCTCCCCCTCCAGCGGCCAGTATGACGATGGGACGGTGATAACGCTGACGGCTTCCCCGGCCAGCGGCTACAACTTCGCCTACTGGAGCGGCAGTGCCTCCGGCAGCAACCCCAGCGTCACCATTGTTATGGACGCCAACAAGAACGTAACCGCCTACTTTGAAGCCGTCCCCGAGTATACCCTTACCACCAATGTCAGCCCGGCGGGGGCCGGCACCGTCTCACCCTCCGGCGGACAATACGTTGATGGGACGGTGGTAACGCTGACAGCCAACCCGGCCAGCGGTTACTACTTCGACCACTGGGGCGGTAGCGCCTCCGGCACCAACCCAACCACTACCGTTACCATGAACTCGAACGCGAGCGTCACCGCCAACTTTGTATCCGCCGTCTTGTTCTTCGATGACTTCACCGTGGATACCGGTGTCTGGGATGTTTACTCCGATGCCAATGGTGAAGCTTTCTTCTGGCAAGGCCGGTTCCATGTAATGAACCTGACCTCGGCTCCTATTTATAGCTGGTCCTATTCCAACCAGTGGTTCGATAATTTCGTCCTGGAAGTGGAGACCCGTCTCATTGCCGGTACCGACGATAACTGGCAAATCATAGACGTCCGGGACAACGGCTCGGATTGGTACGGCTTTGCCATTAGCGCCGATGGTTACTATTATATACAGAGGTTCATCGGTGGATTTGCAGGCAATACAATCCTTGCCTCCGGTACCTCATCTTACATCAACCAGGGCTGGAACGTGGACAACCTCGTCCACATCGAGTGCGTAGGCAACAGATTGAGCCTGTCGGTTAACGGCCATCTATTAGCCGAGGTTTACGACAGCGCCCTTACCGGAGGTGATATGAGCCTGGGAGTCAGCTCCCTGGCCGGCACCTTCTCAGAGGTCGCCTGGGATAACATAATAGTCATTGCCCCCTGGCTAGCGGCTAATACTGGACTATAATGGTGGCTAGAGAGGCGGAGCTTCAGGTCTTGATGCTCTGCGCTAGCCACCATTTGTTTATCAACCAGCCTAACCTTTTCATTGCCTCGGCGTTATAGTATATTAGAAAAGGGACGATAAAGAGGAGGGCGCTATGATAAAAAGGATGCTCGTCGGACTGCTGCTGGTGGCACTAGCGCTGGGGCTGGTTGCCTGCGGGGGAGCAGAGGACAGGCAGGAAGAAGGGGTACTGCTGCCGCCGGTGCCGATGTCACCAGGCGGCGGAGAGGGCGTGGAATATAGCAACGATAGCCTGCCCGTAACCGTGGAGCGGATGATAGTCCGCAGCGGGGAGATGGAGCTGGTGGTGGAAGACGTAGCCCAGGCGGCGGAAGATATTGCCCAGCTGGCGGCGGGACTCGGCGGCTACGTGGTATCTTCCTACATTTCGGGCGAGGAGGAGGACATGAGGGGATGGATCTCTTTCCGTGTGCCCGATGACCAGTTTGAGACGGCGATGGCCCAACTGGGAGAGCTGGCGGTGAGGGTAAAATCGGAGAGAACCTATAGCCAGGACGTAACCGAGGAGTATATCGACCTCCAGGCAAGGCTTAAGAATGCCGAGGCTACCGAAGAGCAGTACCTGGCCCTCCTGGAACAGGCCGTAGACGTGGACGACATCCTCAGCATCTACGACAGCCTCAACCGGATACGCGCCGAGATAGAGCAAATAGAGGGGCGCATTCAATACCTGGAGCGGACAACGTCAACCAGCCTGATTTCGGTAACACTGGAGCCCGAGGTTACCGCCAAGCCGCTGGTGCGCGTCGGCTGGAACGTGCTGGAGGTGCTCAAGGCGGCCGCCCGAGGGCTGGTCATCGCCGGGCAGGCGCTGGCTACCATAGCCATCTGGCTGTTAATCTTCATCCCCATCTGGGGGACTATACTGGGCATCATCCTGTGGCGCTACTACAAGCGGAAGAAGGCTAAGAAGGCTAAGAAATAGTATAGCTCTCGAAACGGGGGAGGTTTTAAGCAGGCAGGAGCCGCTTGATAACCTCCTCCGGCTCTAACCCGCTAACAGCCAGGAGCTTATTCCTTGAGGTATGCCCCTTGATAATGGTCAGGGCGCTTATTCTCACCCCTAAAAGCTTGGCGAGAAAAGCGATGAGCTCCCTGTTAGCTTGTCCTTTGATTGGG
>DAOUMQ010000066.1:0-4198 GCA_034410425.1 Dehalococcoidales bacterium
GCCGTTAACCACCAGGGTCAGGAGGATAATAGCCAGCCCGAAGTTGTTGAACCAGACGTCAGTCAGCACAATGAGGATATTGGTCATTGGCTGAATGGCAATAATATCCCAGAAGTTCAAAAGAAACCTACCTCACTGCTAATTTATGGGCAAACTCCAAAGCCTCGCCCCGGACTCGGCGTTAATGGCGTAAAGGTTCTGCCCCTGGCTGTAGATATAGATAACGCCCTCGCTGGCGCAGAGGGGAGCATACACCGTCTCCTCCAAATCGGCTAAAAGCTCCGCCTGGTTATCAGCCGTATCTATAACGTATATTTCGCCCTCTTCGGTGGCAAAAATAATCCGGCTGTCAACCAGGACCGGCCAGGAGTACAACGGACTGCCCAGCTCAAATCGGGCTATCTCCGCCCCGCTATCAGCGTCCAGGGCATAGACATTGCCGTCAAAACAGCCGACATAGACGGTGCCGTTATAAGCCACCGCCCTCGTCCAGAACCACTTCTCGGCCTCAAATTCCCACTGCAGACTGCCGTCGGCGGCGTCCAGGGCGTAAAAATTCCGGTCAAAAGAGCCGATATAGACCGTGTCATTATAGACCAGAGGGGTAGAGCCGATAGCCCCCCCGGTCTCAAACTGCCATTCCAGCTGGCCGGTAACAGCGTCTATGGCGTAGAGGCTGTGGTCAAAGGAACCGACATATAGCGTTTCGCCGTCGATAGTCGGGGTCGCCCAGATCTTTCCCTCGGTGGCAAACTCCCACTGCCAGTCACCGGTCTCGGCGTCCAGGGCGTAGACATTGCCGTCGGCACAGCCGAAGTAGAGGCTGTCCAGGGCGGCTATTATGCCGCCGACGATAGGCTGCAGACTGCCCTGGCGGGGATAGACCCACCTCAGCGCCCCGGAGTCGGCGTTAATGGCATAGACCTTACCGTTATAGCCGCCAACGTAGACCAGCTCTCCGACCACCACCGGACTGCCGTAGATGGCTACCGGCACCGCTGACGCTGAACAGCCGAAGCCACCGCCGGCGGCCACTTCACCTTCCAGAGCCGCCTCCCAGAGACGGCTGCCGTCAGAGATGTCCACCGCCACCAGTGCACCCTGCACCACCGGCGACGAACAGCCGAAGCCGCCAGGCTGCTTCAAGACAGGGCACAGAAATATGGTACCGTCGGCTATCGTCCCTCCGGAACCGCCCTCGGGGGAGGTCCTGATGCCGATACAGCCGAAAGCGGCCAGCACCACCAGAAGCAGGACAACCAGCAAAGAGAGCTTGCCTATCTTTAGCGCTCTATTTCTAATCCTCAAAACTAGTAATTTCCTCCCAAAGCGATATCAGGTCACCGGGTCGTAGCCGCCGGGGTGAAAGGGGTGGCAACGGCCTATCCGCCTTGCCCCCATCCAGCCCCCCCTAAAGACGCCGAACCTGGAGATAGCCTCCGTAGTATACTGGGAGCAGGTCGGGGTAAAGCGGCAGTTATGCGGCATAACCTGCGACAGGGTAACCTGATATAGTCTAATTAGTCCTAAGGCTAGCTTCTTCATATTTATTGGCTAACAGCCCGGCCCGGGAGAGCAGAGTCATCACCGATTTCTCCAGCCTGGCCGACTGAGCAGCGGCGGCTTGAGGACGGGCCATAAAGATAATATCGTATCCGGATTTAAGCGGTGCTGAGCGCAAGATTTCCCGCAGTCGGCGCTTCAGCCGATTTCTGACCACCGCCCCGCCCACCCTCCGGCTCACCGAGAAGCCGTAGCGGGACAGGCCGAGACCATTAGGCAAAGCCTTCATCACCACTAAATCGCTCGTCTGGGAGCTGCCCTCTTTATAAACCAGGGCATACTGCTCCGACCGGGTAAGGTATTCCTTTCCGCGCATGGTCACACCACAGTGAGTCGCTTACGACCCCTGAGTCTTCTCGCTTTTAAAACAGCCCGACCGCCCCGGGTGCTCATCCTGGCCCGGAAGCCGTGCTCACGCTTTCTGGGAATCTTCTTCGGCTGATAAGTCCTCTTAGGCACAATAACTCCCTAACAAATCAGAATGATTATACTTCTGCCAGCTCTGGGGTGTCAATCACGAAGAATAAAGCGGATAATCTCTGGCGGACAAACTAATCACGGACGCCGACGCCACCTGTCTTATGGATATGGGCCGGTACGTATGGCAGCAGGGCTAAGTGCCGCGCCCTCTTTATCGCCAGCGCCAGGGCACGCTGGTGCTTAGCGCAGGTACCGGTCTTACGCCGCGGGGCAATCTTCCCCCTCTCCAAAATGTAATGGCGTAGTTTAACCGGGTCTTTGTAGTCTATCGTCTCCACCTTATCAACACAAAGAGAACAAAACTTACGCCTCGGTATATACCTCGGCCGGCCCTGCCTTCTTTCCCTTGATTCACCAGGTCTTCTTCTAGCCACTTATCTAAAGTTACCTCTAACCCTTCCTAATTTATATTATATAGAGATTTTAGCTATAAATCTTAAGCTTCATCAGGAAACGGCATGTCGTCCGTCGGCTCCGGCTCACCGGCGCCAGTCTCATCGCTGGGCCCCTCCCCGGGAACAGGCGCCGCCGCCTGCCTATCGAGAAAGAGCACCCGGTTAGCCACTACCTCGGAACGATAGCGCTTCTGCCCGTCCTGGCCTTCCCAGCTGCGGGTATGAAGCCTGCCCTCGGCATAAACACGCTGGCCCTTGGTCAGAAACTGGTTACAATTTTCGGCCAGCCTGTTCCAGGCGACCACGGTAAACCACTCCGTCTCCTGCTTGCGTTCGCCATCGGGGGTGGTGTAGACCCGATTGGTGGCGACACGGAACGAGGTCACCGGATTGCCGTTAGGAGTGAAACGCATTTCGGGTTCAGTGCCAACATTGCCTATAATCATCACCTTGTTTAGCGTCAACATCGCCTTAAGCTCCTTTCGCCCTCACCCAGCATCCGTAGGAAACAGGCGTTTCTTGACTGCCTACTTAAACCTTAACCAGCAAATGCCGCAGGACATTCTCCGAAATCCGCAGATTTGCTTCCAATTCCTTGCCCAATGTAGGCTTCAACTTCAACTGAGCTAACACATAATTACCTTCCAGAAAATGTTTTATGGGATAAGCCAGTTTTCTCTTGCCCCACCGCTCTACATTGGCCACAGCGCCGCCTTTTCCGCTGACAAAGCGACTTATGTCGTCTATTACCCCGTCCAGGGCATCATCGGCAACTTCCGGGCTGATAATCACCACCAGTTCGTAGTCCCTGAGCTGCTTATCTTCTTTAGTAACCATATTCTCCTTACCAAAGCTGGTGAGCTATTATAGCACACAACCAAGAGGGCAAACAATAGCCAGCCAGCTTGACACGACAGGGTGCCCCTGATAGACTTTGACTTAAAGCTTTAACGCCTCGCGATGAAAATGGCCCCGTGGTGTAGCGGTCTAACATGCCACCCTGTCACGGTGGAGATCGGGGGTTCGAATCCCCCCGGGGTCGCCACCCTCCACTCTTTTTAGCCCTTTAGATAACTAAAAGCGGAGAGGGCGGCAGTGGCGCCATCGCCGACAGCCGAGGCAATCTGGCGGGCCGAGCTGTGGCGGATATCGCCGGCGGCGAAGATGCCCTTTGCCGAGGTAGCCATCAGCTCGTCGGTGACGATATGCCCCGACTGCCCCAGCTTCACCACGTCGGCGAAGGGCTGGCTATTGGGCTTGAGCCCCACGGCGACAAAGACGCCAGCCACCTCCAAGGTTGAAAGCTTTTTGCTCTTGACATGGTGCAGTTTAAGCGCCTTTACCAGCTCTGCGCCTATAATCTCTTCCACCACCGTATCCCAGACGAACTCTATCTTGGACTCGGCCAGGGCCCGCTTCTGGAGCACCTGCCCCGCCCTGAGCTGGTCACGGCGGTGTATCACGTAGACCTTGCTGGACTGCTGGGCAAGCTCCAGGGCGTCGGTGATGGCGGCGTCACCCCCTCCCACCACGGCCACCTCTTTACCGCGGAAGAAAAAGCCGTCGCAGGTGGCGCAGTAAGAAACGCCGTGCCCCACCAGCGTCCCCTCGCCGGGGACGCCCAGCTTGCGGTACTCCGAGCCGGCGGCGATGATAATAGCCTCGGCTTCAAAATCGCCCCCGGTGGTAATCAGCTTATAAGGCTTACCCACCTCCACCCCCTTGACCTCGGCCGTTGCCGTCTCCAGCCCGTACTTGGT
>DAOUMQ010000067.1:0-7565 GCA_034410425.1 Dehalococcoidales bacterium
GCGGGCGACAAAATACTGGCTGGGTTCAATGGTTTCCCCGTTCTCCAGTCGTCGGCGGTGCTCTTCCAGCTTGGGGCGATACTCAGCCAGGAAATCGACATACATCTGGTGTATCTTGTCCAGGTTCCAGCAGTTGGAGACGATCTTCTTTGGGTCAGTGCCGCCCTGATGCCGGGCACTGAAGATATTAACGTATTCCTCAATGTTGAGTCTCTTCATCAGGTTCTGCACCTCTTTGGTCAAGTCGTAGGGTGAAATCCAGGTGGCCTCGCCCAGAGCCCCGTAGCCGAGCAAGCCCAGCTCAAGGCGCAGTCGGTCCCTTGCCTTGCGCTTGCGTTCCGGTATGGAATAGCTAACGATATTCCAGTTGCCGTCCCAGCGGGACTCCTTGCGCTGGAAGATGCGCTGCGCTCCCTCGGTCAGCAGGTTGTGCCCCTCACTAGTCAGCGAGTAGTAGCTCTTGCGGTTGTTACGCTTTGCCTTGAGCAGACCGGAACGGCACATCCGGGAGACCGCCGACCTGATAGCCTGCTCTGATAAGCCGAAATTGCTCAGCAGCTTGACCAGGCTACCGATTCCGATTTCGCCGCCCCTATGGAGCACGTAGTCGCCATAGAGGGTCAGCATAGCGGCTCTAGGACCAAACATTAGTATGTCTCATTTTCTTTATCGCGTTAATTTCACGCTATATTATAATACTAGCATACGATATCGGCCGTGTCAATACTTTTTGGCTCGGGGAAATGGCTTGCGCTAGAGCTAGCCAGTCAGCCCTAAAACTGCTATATTTAGAGGAAGAGAGAGGCCGCGTTAATAAAATGGCAAAAGATAAAAGCCTGGAGTGGGTTGAATACACCAGGGTGAATGCCGGGGTTACTAAGGCTAAGGAGAGAATAGTAACCGAAGTCGGTCTGTCGATTAACGTCAACGGCCGGCATTTGGCCAACGCCATGATAACGCCCATGATGGAGAAGGAGTTTATCATCGGGCACCTCTTCAGTCAGGGGCTTATAGAGAAAGCCGCCGACATAAAATCGCTTAAAGTAAAAGATAACACAGCCGAGGTAACCTTGCTTGAAAGAGCTAGAGCGGAGCGCTATCCGAAAATAGATTCCGATTTTAGGGTCAGCCGGGAGGACATCTTCGGCGGGGTCAACGCCATCCTGAAGTCCAATATATACGCCGAGACCGAAGCCATCCACTCGGCGGGGCTGTTCAAGCGGGGGGCGGAACCGCTCTGCATAGCCGAGGACATCGGCCGGCACAATGCCCTGGACAAAGTCATCGGCTACGCCTTGATTAATGGGGTCGATTTCAGCAATACTTTTGCCGCCTCGACGGGAAGGATGGTCTCCGAGATGGTGGCCAAGGTCTGCCGGGCCAAGATTCCGGTGGTAGCCACCAAGACGGCGGTAACCGGGTTGGCCGTCGACATCGGCCAGAGGTGCGGTTTGACCATTATAGGCTTTGTCAGGTATATTGGCATGAAGATTGCCAAAGACAGTGACATAAGCATTGCCACCGAGAGGGGAATGAAGATTTACACCAATCCCCAGAGAATACTTTGATTGATGGAACCAGGGCCTAATCTGCCCAAGCCGATTTTTGATGCTAGTTATTAAGACGCGTAACCTAACCAAGAAATTTAAAGACCTGCTGGCGGTAGACGATGTAAACCTGGAGGTGGAAAAGGGGGAGTGCTTCGGTCTGCTGGGACCTAATGGGGCAGGTAAGACCTCCCTCATCAGGATGATAACCGCGGTATCACCTCCCACCAGAGGTGATATACAGGTGCTGGGCAATGACCTGAAGACCCATGCCCGCCAGGCTAAGGCTATCTTAGGGGTTGTCCCCCAGCTGGACAACCTCGACCCGGATTTGACCGTGCTCCAGAACCTGATGACCTTTGCCCGCTACTTCAGCATAGCCAAGGATGAGGCACGCCGGCGCAGCACCGAAATCTTAAGCCTGCTGGAACTCAGCAATAAACGCAATAGCCACATAAAGGAGCTATCAGGGGGGATGAAGCGGCGCCTGCTCATAGCTAGGGGCTTGATTAACCTGCCTCAGATAGTGGTCCTTGACGAGCCGACAATAGGCCTCGACCCGCAGGGCAAATACCTGGTCTGGGACAAGCTCACCGAGCTAAAGTCCCAGGGCGTTACCCAGCTTCTCTGCACCCAGAATATGGAAGAGGCGGCCGTGCTCTGCGACCGGGTGGCCATAATGCATCAAGGCAAGGTCCTGAGCCTGGGTACTCCCCGGGAACTCATTGCTCAGTATGCCGGCAGTGAGGTATGGGAGCTTGAGCCAACGGCAGGGGAAAGGGATAAAACCATTAAGGAGCTGGAGAGGCGCGGGCTTAACTTTGAGGGGGTGGGGGGTAAGATTCATGTCTTTCAGGCAGAGGGCAGCCGGGTGAGGCGGGGGCTGGTGAAATCCCCGGAGAGATTGAGGCGAAGACCGGCCACCCTGGAGGACGTCTTCTTCCGGCTTACGGGGAGGTCTTTAGTGGAATGAAACCCTTTTCCTGGCGTTTTATCAGGGTGTGGCAGCGCAACCGGGACGTCTTCTTCAGGCTGTGGCACTCAGAAGCCCCTGGTTCTATAGCCGAGCCGGTTATTATTCTGCTGGCTATGGGCCTGGGCCTGGGGGCATATGTTGGCCTGGTTGACGGGCAGAAGTACATCGAGTTTATTGCCCCGGGTATTATCGCCAGCTACGCTATGTTCAGCGCCAGCTTTGAGGGTACCTACGGGAGCTACATCCGCATGGAGTACCAGAAGACCTATGACGCCATCATTGCCACTCCGCTGAGTGTTGAGGATGTCATCGCTGGCGAAATCTTCTGGGGAGCGACGCGCTCGCTGATGACGGGCACTCTCATCCTGGCCATTGCCGCTATTTTCCAGCTGATACCTTCGCTCTGGGCGCTGCTGATACCACCGCTTGCCTTCCTGGAAGGCCTGATGTTTGCTTCCATTGCCATACTATTCACCTCTTGGGCCCCCGCCATCTACAGCTTTAACTACTATTTCACCCTGTTTATCACGCCCATGTTCTTCTTCGCTGGGGTGTTCTTCCCCCTCTCCTCTTTCCCGGAGATAGTGCAGACCTTGAGCTGGATAGCACCGCTGACGCCGGTGGTGCGTCTTACCCGGGCGCTGACCAGCGGGGAATTTCACATCGGCCTTCTCTGGTCGCTGGCGCTTATAATCGGCCTAACCGTCCTGTTCTTCTCAATATCGATGGTTACCATGAGGCGTAGGCTGACTGTATAAGGTAAGCTCTAATCCCCGCCCCCTGGGTTTTTCTTCCCACCCAGCCCGCCCGAAGAGGTCAGTTCCTCTTAGACTCTGTTGCCCCGCCGCCCCGCCCCGCTAGAATAGACTCCCCCAAAATTTCGGCGATATCCTTAACCACCAGCTTTTCTTCTATGCCCTCGTCCTTTATGGCTTCACCGAGCATGACGGCGCAGGTAGGGCAGGCTACCGCCAGGACGCTAGCCCCGCTCTCGCCGGCTTCTCTTACCCTGATTCTCGACGGGCTGTTTTGGCCGCCGCCGAAGAAATCGGTGTAGAAATTGGCGTTGCCCCCGCCACAGCAGAAGGAATTCTGGCCGTTCCTGGCCATCTCTACCAGCTCCACCCCTGGGATTGCCGCTAGTATCTGGCGCGGCGCCTGGTATTCACCGGCGTGCCTCCCTAGAAAACAGGGGTCGTGATAGCTCACCCTGCTGTTGAGCTTTGAGGTCGGCTTTAGCCTCCCCTCATCGATAAGGTCAGCGAGTATCCTGGTGTAGTGGAATACCTCGAACCCGTTGGGGTACTCCTTGCGGAAGACATTATAGGCATGAGGGGAAAGGGTGATAATCTTCTTCACCCCGGCATCTTTAAAAAGCTGGCCGTTCTTCTCCCTCAACATCTGGAAGATACGGCTCTCGCCGAGCATATTGACCTCGTTGCCGTCGCACTCTTCTCTAGAACCCAGGATGCCGAAAGAAACGCCGGCTTTAGCCAGTAGCCCGCCGACTGCTTTAGCGGCTCTCTGCCCCTTCTCGTCGAAGGAGCCGACACAGCCGACATAAAATAGGAACTCCTGCCCCTGGTAGGGCTCTATCCCCATGCCTTCGGCCCACCGCCCCCGGTTTTGCCTCAGCTCCCGGTAGGGGTTGCCGTAGGCTTCGATATTGCCGAAAAATCGGGCTATCTTGGGCAAAACCAGCCCGTTGGCCACCACCTCTTCTCTGGCCGCTGTTATTATATTGACAATATCATCCTTAAAGGGGAACTTGCAGCTCTGGACGCAGTTGTTACAATTGGTGCAGGCATAGAGTATCTTGCCCAGTGACTCAGACCACTCGATTTCGTCTTCCATCCAGGCCCTTATCAGCCACATCAGTCCTCCCGGTGAATAGCTCTTGAGGCGGAACCGGTTGTAGATGGGGCAGTTAAACTCCGAGTAATCCAGGGTCAGCTGGCAGTAGCCGCAGCCGAAACAGCGATGGATTATATCTTTATAGTCCTGCAGAGAAATCTAAGCCACCTCCCAGTTTCCCGGGTTCATGATATCGTTGGGGTCAAGCGTTTTCTTTATCCTGGCCATCAGCTGGCGGGTACCGGCATCCATCTTTTCCAGGATGAGTTTCTGCGCCGGCAGTTCCGGCTTCCAGACTATGCCGCCCAGCTCCAGGGTCAGCCGGTTGGTATCATCCAGTGCCCCCCTGGCCCTCTCCGCTTCCTCGGCAACGGCGCGGTTGAAGGGGTAAGAATAGGCGAGCATGACGCTGTGGCCGTTGGGCAGGAGCTGTATGCCCAGTTGATAGAGCAGGTCGTACTTGTGGGCAATCTCGATGCCGCTCCGCCAGGCCTGCGGTATTACCTCTATGGGCAGTATGGCCCCGGTGTATTCAAAGCCGCCGCCTTTCCTGAAATCGGCGGCGGTGGCGGCGAAGGGGGGCACGCCGAGGAACCTCTCCCGCAGTGGTGTCAGCGCCGGCTCTTCGGTTACCGGCGCTAATTTATCCTGATATTTCTGGAAAATCCTATTGTGTAGTTCCTTCTTGGTCTCAAATTCTTCCTTTGACTGGCCGGAAACGACGATAATATAATATATGCGCTGCGCCCACCTCGGCTTCTCCTGGGTGATAATGAAACAGTTCTCCAGGAGGTTAATCTGGCCGAGCTCGGCGATAATCTCCGGAATCAGTTCAGCGCTGTCGGAGGAGAACAGCAACAGGTCTCGGAAGGCGGGCTTGGGGAAGAGCTGAATCGAGAGCTTGGTGACGATGCCGGTCGTTCCCAGCCAGCCCAGAAAGAGGCCCATGAGGTCGGGGAGGGGGTCGCGGCTGAACCATTTGGGGCTTACCGAGCATGAGCCCAGCCGGCATAGCTCACCGGTGGGCAGGACTACCTCCATGCCGTTGACCATCTGTGAGTTGACGCCGTACCTGGGGGTGAGGTGGCCGTGCCCGTGAATCAGTATGTTGCCGACTATGGTGGCGGTTGGGGGCGACTCCGGGGTTGAGTGCTGGAGACCGGGGTGGTGCTTCTCGAGGTAGGCCCTCAAAGCCGCCTGGGTGACGCCGGCCTCGATCACGGCGTAACGGCTGGCCTGGTTTACCTCGATTATTCTATCCAGCCTTTTCATGTCCAGGACGATGCCGCCCTTGAGGGGGACGGTCAGCGCCGACAATGTCAGCCCCGCCCCCATCGGGGTAATGGCTATCTTTTCCTGGTTGGCCAGCCTGACTATCTGCTGTACTTCGTCGACCGCCCCGGGCATGACGACGCCATCGGCCCGGCGCGGTTGCTGCGCCCCCGGGTCGCGGGAGTAGAGGTAAAGCTCTTCGGGGTGGCTTGAGACGTAGTCCGGGCCGACGATTTCAGCCAGCCGGCTTAAAAATTCCTTTTTCATGGCTGTCTATCTATCATAGCATACCGCAGGCTATTGTTATTGCTTAATGCTGTCCCACAGCTTCTCTATCTCCTGCGAGACCCTGCCGCTGGAGTATTCCACCACCGGCTTACCTTGCACCATAGCTTCGGTGACGGCGTTGTCAAAGGGAATCTTAGCCGCCACGCTTATTCCCTGTTCGGCGCAATAGCCCTCAATCCGGCGGGTGTTCTCTTCGTTGAGGTCGTGCTTGTTTATGCAGACTACCGCCGTAACGCCGAAGTGGCGGCAGACGCCGAGCACCCTCTCCAGGTCGTGTATTCCGGAGAGCGTCGGCTCGGTTACCAGCAGGGCGGTGTTGGCCCCGGAGAGCGATGAGATGACCGGGCAGCCGATGCCGGGCGGGCCGTCGCTTATAATATAGTCCAGATTGCTCTCCTGGGCAATCTGCCTGGCTTTCTGCCTCACCTGGGCTACCAGCTTACCCGAGTTCTCCTGGGCGATTCCCAGCCGGGCGTGGACCAGAAGCCCGTATTTGGTATCGGAGATAAACCACTGCCCGGAGAGGTTTTCCTCCATGGTGATAGCATCGACCGGGCAGATATGGAAGCAAAAGCCGCAGCCCTCGCAGGCGACGGGGTCGACCCGGTAGTCCTTGATGGCGTCAAAGCGGCAGAGCTCCTGGCAGAGACCGCACTGGTTGCATTTCTCCTCATCGATAACGGCTACCTGCCCACTCCAGAACTCGGTCTTCTCTTTCAGCGAAGGCTTTAGCAAAAGATGGAGGTCGGCGGCGTCCACGTCGCAGTCGGCCAGCACCTTGTCTTTAGCCAGAGCCGCCAGCGAGCCGACGATGCTGGTCTTGCCGGTGCCCCCTTTACCGCTTAAGACTACGATTTCTTTCATCTACCGTCTCCTTGATGCCGTCAAAAAGCTGGCCGAAGCTTTCTCGCCACTGCGGCATGCCCTCGGCCAGGGTTATTCCTTTAGAGTAGAGGCGGGCAATCTCGGTATCCAGCGGGATGGTGAGCAGGATTGGTATCTTCTCTTTGCGGCAGTACTCTTCTACCTTGTTATCGCCGACGCCGGCGCGGTTGAGGACAACTCCGCAGGGAATATTGAGCTGCCTTATCGTTTCTACGGCCAGGACCAGGTCGTTGAGCCCGAAAGGGGTCGGCTCGGTTACCAGCAGGCAGAAATCGCTGTCCTTGACCGCCTCCACCACCGGGCAGGAAGTCCCCGGCGGCACATCGATAATAACCACGCCTTCGCCATCAGCCCGTTCTTTTACTTTCCTGATGACCGGCGGTGCCATGGCCTCGCCGACGGTGAGCTTGCCCTGAACGAACTCTATGCCGTCAGCGTTGCCCCACTCTACCACGCCCGTTTCCCGGCCCTCCTCGGAGATAGCCTTCTCCGGGCAGAGATAACTGCAGGCACCGCAGCCGTGGCAGAGCTCGGGGAAAACGAGGACGCGGTCGGGCAGGACGGCCAGGGCGTTATAGGCGCAGACCTCGGCGCACTTACCGCAGTAGGTGCACTTCTTCTCGTCCACCCTGGGCACCTGGATGCAGACCGCCTCTTGGCCGGTAATCACCGGTCTTAAGAATATGTGGGCATTGGGCTCCTCGACATCGCCGTCAAGAAGCCTTACCTTGTGGCTGTCTTTC
>DAOUMQ010000068.1:0-1951 GCA_034410425.1 Dehalococcoidales bacterium
TCGGCAGGCCCTTGGCAACAACAGGCTCGATGAACTCCACTTTCAGATTGCCCAGCATGCCTGTCAATTGTTCGACCATTTTGCCGGCCCAGCCAAACGAGCCGATAATCGACACAAATCTCGTCTTTGGCCGCAGCGCGTTGGTCAGCATCGCAGCGTACGCCGCCGCCGGATGGGGACCGACAAGAAACGTCGGTGAGCCGAGAACCACCGTCGCCGCATCCACCAGTGCTATGGCCAGCTTGCCGATGTCCACTCCTATCAGGTCGAACTGCCTGACCTTTATGTCGCGATGCTGCAATGCATCGACAAAATAGGAATCGACCAGGTTGCGGATAATCTTATCGTCTTCATAGACGGTGCGCAGTTCGCTGTTCTCGTCCAGGGCCCTCTCCAGGGTCATTCCCGGCCGGAAGGGGATCAGGCGGGCAACGCGGTCGACCTCGCTGTAGGGCATGCCCAGCGCCCGACCGACATCCCTCAAGGCCGCCCTGGCGCCCAGGGTGCCGAAGGTAATAATCTGGGCAACGTGGTCCTGGCCGTATTTATTGGAGACGTAGGCGATGACCTCGTCGCGACGGGCGTCCTCAAAATCTAAATCTATATCGGGCATCTCCTTGCGCTCCAGGTTAAGGAAGCGCTCAAAGACCAGCTTGTTCTCCAGAGGGTCAACCTCGGTGATGCCCAGACAGCGCAGGATAATGCTGGCGGCGGCGCTGCCCCTGACCCCGAAGAGGATGTTCTGCTTCTTGGCGAAGGAGATGATGTCCCAGACAACCAGCAGGTAATTGGCGAACTGGGTCTGCTTGATTACCTCCAGCTCATAGTCAAGCCGCTCCTTTATCTCCGGGGCGGGGTCGGGGTAGTATTTTGACAAACTCTGGTGGCAGAGTTCGGCCAGGAACTGGTCGGCAGTCTGGCCCTCGGGCAAGTCCACCTCAGGGAGGTGGAGGCGGCCGAACTCGAGCTTCAAACTGCACATATCGGCAATGCGCTGGGTGTTCTCCAGAGCTTGGGGGATATCCTGATAAAGCTCGGCCATCTCCTGGGGGCTCTTTAAGTAATAGAAGTCGCCGGCCATCTTTATTCTCTTTTCATCATAGATAGAAGAGTTGGTGCCGATGCAGAGCAGGAGGTCGTGGGCCGAGGCGTCCTCCTGATTTACGTAGTGAACATCGTTGGTGGCCACCAGCGGTATATCCAGCTCCTGGCTCATGGCGATGAGCCCCTGGTTTATCGGCTCAAGCTCGGGAATGGGGTGGCGCTGTATCTCCAGGTAAAAATCGCCGAAGGTCTGCTTGTACCATAAGGCGGCCTGCTTGGCCTCCTGGTGGCGCCCCTCCAGAATAAGGCGGGGGACCTCACCGACCAGACAGCCGCTCAAGGCGATAAGCCCCTCATGGTGCTCTTGCAAGAGCTCCTTGTCCACCCTGGGCCGGTAGTAAAATCCCTCAAGGTGCGCCCTGGTGATGAGCTGAATCAGATTGCGGTAACCGTTCTGGTTCTTGGCCAGCAGAACGAGATGGTAGTTGCTCTTATCGCTGGCGTTGCGGCTAAGACGGCTGCCGGGGGTGAGATAGGCCTCGCAGCCGATGATGGGCTTTATCCCCGCTTCCTTGGCGGCAAGGTAGAACTCGATGGCGCCGTACATTACGCCGTGGTCGGTGATGGCCAGGCTGTCCATGCCCAGTTCTACGGCGCGCTGCACCAGATGGGGGATGCGGCACATGCCGTCAAGCAGGCTGTATTCGGTATGGACATGGAGGTGGCTGAACATGGCTCTGATTTATTATAACAACCGGCTTAGGTTTTGGGAATATGTTTTTAGGCGATAACGGCTTTAAAAAAATAAAAGAAATCTTTGATTGCCCCCTCCACCATTTTTAAAGGTTGTCTTTCGTCCCACCCAAACCCGCCCTATAGGGGTTGATACCCCTCTAAGACATCTATT
>DAOUMQ010000069.1:0-3772 GCA_034410425.1 Dehalococcoidales bacterium
AATCCCCCTTTACCAAAGGGGGAGACGGGGTGGGGAGAGAGCTTTAGAGAGTGTCCTATTTCCCACCCAAACCCACCCTACAGAGGTTAAACCTCTTTAACACTCCTTCATCCCCTTATCCCCCACCTGGGAAGGAAAAGAGGACACCTCCTAATGAGGGGAGGGGAAAGAAAGTGTTAGAAGCGGAGCCTACGAGGGCGGGCTCGGGTGGGAAAAAAGACCTAGGGGGCAGGGAAGCACCTGCGCTTGACAAATACCATCCATCCCTTTTATAAGAGGAGAATGCGCAGCCTTTTTCACTTCTCCCCCACACCCCGAATCCTCTTCTTCTTCATCGCCATAGTCATTAAGCTCGTTGCCGCCACGCTCTCGGCTATCGGCTTTGTCCTAGATAGTCCCGCCCTTATGATTACTGGAGTCTTCGTCTGGCTGGTCTGGTTCGCCGCCCTGCTCTTGATAGCCGTGCCCAAGGCGGACCAGTTTCTAAAAAACCAGATGCGCTGGCTCAAGCCCACGGCGCTAGTCATCTTCATCGTCTTAGTCCTTATCGGAGCCAGCCTGTTCGTGATAGTATCCGTCGTCGATTCGGAGCCGGCCCAGATTGACCAAGCGGACGGGGACACCGAACAGGTACTCACCTCTTTTGACCGTATCTTTGCCTACAACGATGCCACCGCCCTCTGCCACCAAGCCACCGACAACCTCCTGGAGGGCGAGAACCCCTACGCCGAAGCCAACATCGTCAGCGCCATGATTGAATTCGACGGCTCCATCGACAAGCTGACCCCACTGCGGGAAGGCAGTTTCGCTCAAGTTTTCCCCTACCCCGACACGGCCCAGCTGGAGCAGTTGTGGCAGGAGGCAATAGAGACCCCCGATGATATTCCCGTCGAACTCGAGTCCAAGCTGGGCTATCCCGCCGGCAGTTTTCTTTTGCCGGCGCCTTTCGTCCTGCTGGGCATAGGCGACCTGAGAATAATCTACTTAATCCTGGTTCTGCCGGCGCTGGCTTATATTGTCTGGCGGGACCCGCGGAACTTAAGGTTACTTTTGGCAGGAGCCCTGCTTATCAGCCTTGAGCTATGGAACGCTCTAGCCGCCGGAGAAACCGGATTCCTCTACTTCCCCTTGCTGCTCCTGGCCTGGATACTGCCCAGGAAAAACCTGTGGCTGTCCGCCCTGTTCATGGGGCTGGCGGTGGCTACCAAGCAGGTGGCTTGGTTCTTCGTGCCTTTCTATCTTATCTTCATCTTCAGGACGGAGGACCTAAAAAGTCTGGGTAAGGTCGCCGCCATTATTGCCGGAGTATTTTTAGTGACCAACGCCCCCTTTATGGCCATGGACGCGGAGCTCTGGCTAACCTCGGTGATGGCCCCGGCAACGGATAACCTGTTCCCGCTGGGTGTCGGCATCGTATCGCTGGTCAGCGGCGGTTTTTGGGATATTCAATCGCCGCTGGTATTCACTATCATAGAGGTCTGCCTTTTCGCCCTGGCCGTTATCTGGTACTTCTTCAACTGCCGCCGCTATCCCTACACCGGCCCGGTGCTGGCCGTCCTGCCGCTATTCTTCGCCTGGCGCAGTCTCTGGACCTACTTCTTCTACGTGGATATAATAGTTCTGGCGGCTATTCTAATAAACGAGTACGGCGCACAACCCGCCACTCTGATACCACCAGGAAACAAACAGGTTGAAACCTAAACACACGTATAAATTATTACGCTCCCATATGGTATAATGAATAGTCATGAATGATGTCGCAAGTATTGCCATTGCCTTAGTCGCTGCCTATCTCCTTGGTTCATTTCCTACTGCTTATATCGTTGGTCGTCTCAGAAAAGGTACAGACATACGCAAAGTAGGAACCCGGAATATGGGGGCGATGAATGTAATTTACAACGTGGGAATAGCCTACGGTATCCTGGTCCTTATAATAGATGCTGCCAAGGGAATAGCCGCAATCCTTCTGGCTCGCTGGCTAGGGGTGCCATTCACTGTTGAGCTCGTAGCCGGAGGTATTGCCGTAATAGGTCATATTTTCCCGGTATTTCTGGGGTTTCGAGGCGGTAGAGGAGGAGCTGTTTGCATCGGCGTTTTTTCTTTTCTGATGCCCTGGGGTGTTCCTTATGGTGCTGGTATTTTCTTACTCTTTTTACTTGTTACGCGTTTTCCTACCTTAAGCTACAGCCTGGGCCTGTGCTGTTTCCCATTTGTGGCCTGGTTAATATATCATTCAGGAGCACTGACTCTTTTCTCAGTAATAATGTTACTGGTACTACTAGCTGGTTATTTGCCAAGAATAAGGGAGATGCGCACTACCGGTGGCAGCTGGAATCGGGTTTTACGTCGCCGAAATCTAAAAGACAGATTTTGAGATACCTCAAGCGAAAAGACTCTCCGGGGGCTTTGTCTCCAGTCAATTGGTCTAAAACCATACCTTAGAAAGCCTCAAAAGGGCGGGCTGGGTGGGAAGAAAAACTTCAGCGAGGTGGTGGAGCTGGGGGGATATGGTTTAACCAAAGGGGGTGGCCAAATGGGGAAACACAAAGGAACTAAGTGGCTAATTGCGTGCCTGGTTACTCTGGCCATGCTCATGGTCAGCGGGTGCGCCACCAACTCACCACCGATTATCTACAGCCTCACCCCCAGCGTCTCCAGCCTTGGGCCCGGGGCCAGTTGCACCGTAAGCTGTAACGCCAGCGACCCCAACGGCGATACCCTCATCTACGCCTGGTCGGTCAGCGGCGGGGCTATAACCGGGACGGGCAGCTCCATTACCTGGACCGCGCCGTTAACCGAAGGAAGTTACACCATCACTGCCACCGCCAGCGACGGCAGGGGCGGGGAAGACAGCGAGAGCTGCACCGTTAGCGTAGTCAATACGCCGCCGTCTATCGCCAGCCTTACCCCCAGCGCTACCAGCCTGGAACCCGGGGGCAACTGCACTATAACCTGTAGCGCCAGCGACGCCGATGGCGATACCCTCAGCTATACCTGGTCAGCCACCGATGGGTCTATAACCGGAACGGGTAACATCGTCACCTGGACAGCGCCGACAACCGAGGGAAGCTATACCATCACCACCAACGTCAGCGATGGTAGAGGCGGGTCGGACAGCGAGAGCTGCGCTGTCACCGTGGAAATGATATTCGGCTCCATCAACGTCGAGTCCGAACCCGACGGAGCCAGAATCTACCTCGACGGGGTCTATACGGGGAATGTAACTCCCCACGTCATAACCCAGGTATCCCCAGGCCTCCATACTGTCGAGCTGGAGTTACCTCTTTACAATAATCGGGAGGGGCAGGTAACAGTCACCACCGGTGAGACCGCCTATATCAATTGGCCGCTCACCATGGCCACAATAGTGAATTTAGTATTATACCTTGGCGATACCAACGGGCAAGACAGCTATGTAAGAGATGACCTGCCGACCCTTAATTATGGAGTTGAGTATTTCCTTAGAGTTGGTTCTAGTGCTACCGGAATCAGTAGAGCCTATATCCAATTCGATATCACCGGTACTCCCGAAGGTGCCGTAATAACGAATGCCGTGTTGGCATTACGCTACTACAATGCGTCTCTTCCACTAACACCAGAGTACATTGGAACCTACTTAGTGCTGGAACCCTGGGGTGAAAGCACTATAACCTGGAACAACCAGCCCGATGTGTTTCCAGGCCCTGAAAGTTACTGGTTTCTGCCTCATCAAATCGGCTTTATCTACTGGGATATTACCAACCTAGTTCAGGTCTGGTGTGACGGCAGCAAA
>DAOUMQ010000070.1:0-4417 GCA_034410425.1 Dehalococcoidales bacterium
TTAGTTCATATTCCGGGGTATGATAGAGGGCCCCAAAGGGGCAGGACTCCACGCAAAGGCCACAGAAGAGGCAGAATCGACACTGCCTTCTATCACCTTTGCCTCCACCAACTCCAGCTGGGGGTAACTCAAGACCACCGCCGCCCCCGTAGCCATCCCCTGCTCCCGCTTTACCGATATATCCAGACCGGCAATGAACTTTGGTTTGAGAACATCGTTAGTCCGGGAGACCTGCGATGCCAACTTGAGCTGTATATCCAAAGCCTCGGCGGTGCTGACCTGCCAGCTGTGTAAGTCTTTTATCTGCACAGTTTGATTATAGCGACTGGGGAAAGCTATGACAACTTTGGGGTTTGTCGCTGACCCCACCCCGTTTTATATCTATTCCCACCCACCACCCTTTAAGGAAGCCTCCCACCTTTAAGGTGTCGGTAAAGAGGTCTCACCTCTTTTGGGTGGGTGGGTATGGGAAGAAAGACAGCCGTTTAAAATGGGGGGGATTTCCCTGTAGGGCGGGCTGGGTGGGACGAAAGACCCACTCCAACACAGTGGGGATAAAAGGGGCGGATAAGGAATGTGTAACAGGGGTGAAACCTCTATAGGGCGGGCAGGGTGGGATGCAAGACCCGCCACCATTGACAGCGAGGCGATAATAGCGCATAATAGAGCCTAAAAAGGCCTGATAGAATTGGTAAAAATTAGATTACGCCGCGTAGGAGCCAAGAAAAGTCCGAGCTACCGCCTAGTAGTAGCCGATGTCCGCGCCCCCCGTGATGGGGCCTTCATTGCTATTATCGGTCACTATAATCCCCTGACCGACCCCGAAACCATAGTCATCGACGAGGAAAAAGCCCGCCACTGGCTAAGCCACGGAGCCCAGACCAGCGATACCGCCGCCAGGCTGCTGGCTAAAGCCGGCATTATCGAAGAGCCCAAAGCCAGGCAGGAGAAAATCAAAGCCGGCGCCCCCACCAAAGCCAAAGCCAGCAAGAAGAAAGCCAAGGCTGCCGCCGAGAAAACCAAAGCCGAAGAGCCCAAGGCCGAAGCTCCTGCAGAACCAAAGGCTGCGGTAACCGAAGAAGCCAAGGCTGAAACAGCCGAAGAACCCGAAGCTGAAGAACCAAAGGCCGAAGCCACTGAAGAAGCTGAAGCCGCTGAAGAATCCAAAACAATCAAGGAGGAACCTGAAGCCAGTATTACCGAAGAGCCCGAAGCCAGCAAAAAGGAAGCCGCCGCTGGCGAAGAACAAACCGAAAAAACCGAGGAGAAATCATGAAAGAACTAGTCGAATACATCGCCAAAGCCATTGTCAATGCACCTGATGACGTGGTTGTAACCGAGGAGACCAGTGACGAGGGCACAACGCTCAAGTTACAGGTCGCTGATGATGATAAGGGAAGGGTTATTGGCAAGCAGGGTCGTGTCGCTCAAGCCATGCGCACCTTGATTAGAGTAATGGCCGCCAAGCAGGGCACCAGAGCCACCCTTGAGATTCTTTGAAGCCTATAGCTTAAAAGTTTCCAGCAATGAAACCAGCCGGCAGGGTGAGCCGGGGCCTTAAGTGGACTGAATACGGGGCTTTCTTCTCCTTCTCTCCGCCACCCTGAGGCGAATCAGCGAGCGGCGCAATGCCGCTTCAGCCCGGGCCATATCCAAGCCGGGAGCTTGCTCCGATAACCGCTCTTGAGCACGGCGCTTGGCTTCCTCAGCACGGGCGATGTCAATCTCCTCAACCCTCTCGGCGGCGTCGGCCAGCACTATAATCCTGTCAGGACGCACCTCAAGAAAGCCGCCGGTAATGGCCAGGTAGAACTCCTCATCGCCCTTCTTCACCAGGAGCTCACCGGGCAACAACATGGTCATCAGCGGGGCGTGATGGGGCAAAAGCCCCAGTTGACCTTCAACGCCGGGAGCGACCACCTCATCAACATCATCGGAGAAGACCACTCGCTCCGCGGTAACGATATCAAGCTTGGTGGTAGCCATAAAACTTTAAGCCTCCAGGCTCTTAGCCGCCTCCACCGCCTCCTCAATCGTGCCCACCATGTAAAACGCCTGCTCGGGCAGCCCGTCATGGGCGCCCTCTAAAATCTCCTTAAAGCCGCGCACCGTCTCCGCCACCGGCACATACTTGCCCTTCCGGCCGGTAAAGACCTCGGTGACGAACATCGGCTGGGAGAGGAACCTCTGTATGCGCCGGGCCCGGGCCACGATAAGCTTATCCTCCTCGCCGAGCTCTTCGATGCCCAGTATGGCGATTATATCCTGGAGGTCTCTGTAGCGCTGTAATACCCTCTGCACCCCACGGGCAACGCCGTAGTGCTCCTCACCGACCACGGTGGGGTCGAGGATGCGGGAGGTCGAAGCCAGGGGGTCGACGGCCGGATAAAGCCCCTGCTCGGCGATAGACCTCTCCAGGGCGATAACGGCGTCAAGGTGGCCGAAGGTGGTGGCTACCCCGGGGTCGGTATAGTCGTCGGCGGGGACATAGATAGCCTGGAAAGAGGTGATTGAGCCCTTCTTGGTCGAGGTAATCCTCTCCTCCAGCTCGCCGACCTCGGTAGCCAGGGTAGGTTGATAGCCCACCGCCGAGGGCATGCGTCCCAGGAGGGCCGATACCTCCATGCCGGCCAGGGTATAGCGATAGATATTATCGATAAAGAGCAGGACGTCCTGCCCCTCCTGGTCGCGGAAGTACTCGGCCATAGTCAGCCCGGAAAGCCCCACCCGGAGGCGGACGCCGGGGGGCTCGTTCATCTGCCCGAAGACCATCACCGTCTTATCTATTACCCCGGACTCTCTCATCTCGTTCCAGAGGTCATTACCCTCGCGGGAACGCTCGCCGATGCCGGTGAAAACGGAAAACCCGCCGTGCTCGGTGGCGATATTGCGGATAAGCTCCATAATGATGACCGTCTTGCCCACACCGGCGCCGCCATAGGCGCCCACCTTGCCCCCTCTGGTAAAGGGGGTAATCAGGTCAATCACCTTAAGGCCGGTCTCCAGCATCTGGGTGGTCGTCTCCTGCTCTTCCAGCGAAGGCGGGGGGCGATGCACCGGCCAGTGCTCTTTAGCCTTGACGGCGCCGAGTTCGTCTAAAGGCTCCCCCATAACGTTGAACAGCCGCCCCAGGGTGGCCTTCCCCACCGGCACCTTGAGGGCGGCCCCGGTATCCAGGGCCTCCACGCCGCGCTGTAGACCGTCGGTGGACGATAGCGCCAGGCAGCGCACCCAATTATTGCCCACGTGCTCCTGGGCCTCGAGCACTATCTTGCCGCCATCGGTGGCAATCTCTATGGCGTTGTAGAGGGCCGGGAGTTCATCCGGGGGGAACTCTACATCGACTACCGTCCCTATTACCTGGGCTACTTTTCCCTTGGCCATAGTAACCCCCTATCTAGGTTTCTTCATCGGCAGAAAGCCCAAGACCTTCTTATACCGGTAGCAAGTTACCCCGTCCACTACCTTGGATTCCAGTCTTCCCCCATATACCATGGAGGTAAGAACCCTCTCCGCTTCCTCTTTTGATAACTTGAAACCCTTCTCCCCCAAAACTTTCACCAGCTCTTCCAGGGTGTAGGCGATGTGAAAATTGGGGCGTAGAAAATTCTTGAGCACAACAAACGCCTCACCACTGCGCTTTTCGTAATCATCTCTGGTAATAGGCATAGCTAAAACCTCCTTCACTTAAGCTAGAGCCGCAGCTCCGCCGGTAATGTCCAGGAGCTCGGTAGTTATTGACTCCTGGCGTGCTTTATTATACATCAGAGTCAGCTCTTCAATCAGCTCGTTGGCGTTATCGGTGGCGTTGCGCATAGCCACCATCCGGGCTGACTGCTCGCTGGCGATAGATTCTAAAATAGCGTGATACACCTGCATCTCGACAAACCTGGGCAAAAGCTCGCCCAGCACCGCCGCCGGACCGGGCTCGTATATATAGTCCACGTTCTGGGCGGTGGGTATCTCCGCCGGTTCCACGGGAAGTATCTGCCGCATCACCGGCCTCTGCACCATGGTCGAAATAAACTGGGCATAAACCAGATAGACCAAGTCGATAACTCCATTGGTATAGTCATCAATAATTATACGAGATATAGGCAGCGTGTCCAGCAGGCTGGGGCGGTCGCCGAGGCGGCTGAACTCGGCGCGAACGTCTCGCCCGTACCGCCTCATCAACTCCAGCCCCTTGCGACCAACGTTGATAAGGGTAACCGGCACACTCTGCTCCAGAATAAGGCTCGCCGTCTTGCGGTTTATACCAGCATTAAGCCCGCCGCACAGACCGCGGTCAGTGGTGATATGCACTACGGCGATTTTAGCCACCGGGCGGCTCTGTAACAAGGGATGCAACACTTTAGCTTCTCCGGGCAAAGCCGCCAGGTCGGCTAGCACCTGAGTAATTTTATCAGAATAGGGG
>DAOUMQ010000071.1:0-4921 GCA_034410425.1 Dehalococcoidales bacterium
GACCTTATTCTGGAGCCTTTAGCCAGTAGCGAGGCGGTACTCTCTGATGACGAGAAGCAGGTGGGCGTCATCCTGGCTGATATAGGAGGCGGCACCACCGATATCGCCATCTTCAGGGAAGGGAGCATCTGGCACACCGCCATTCTACCGGTAGCCGGTTATCAAATCACCAGAGACATTGCTATTGGTCTGGGTCTGCCGTTTGACGTTGCCGAGGAGATGAAGAAGAAGTACGGCAGTGTTACCCCCGTTTATGAGACCAAGGCGGGTTCGGGCAACGATACCCTGACCACCAACGGCCACGGTGTCTCTCACCAGGACCTGTGCGACATCATCCGGGCCAGGGTAGAGGAAATCCTGAGGCTCATCGTGCTTGAGATGCCCAATTCTGAATACGAAACTTTAGTCCCTGATGGTATAGTGCTCACCGGCGGCAGTGCCAACCTGGCTGGTATCGAGACCCTGGGGCGCAATACTTTGCAGCTCCCGGTGAGGGTGGGCGTTCCCGGCAATATATACGGCATCGCTGATGCCCTTCACGACCCGGCCTACGCCACCAGCGTTGGTCTGCTGTTATGGGGGGCAAAGTATAAAGGGAGGCAAGCCTGGCGTCGCCAAAGCCTCGGCTCAGGTTTGCGACAACTCGTTTCCCGATTTGCTAACCTGTTCCACCAGTGATTTCTTGAATTTTAGTGGACAAGAAAGGAGGGGGGAAATGGCAAAATCAACTTTCAGTCCTAACCCAGCTAAGATTAAGGTCTGCGGCCTGGGCGGCGGCGGCTGTAACGCCATAACCCGCATGGTCAGGGAGCAGATTCAAGGGGTGGAGTTCATCGGCATGAATACCGATGCCCAAGCCCTGTCCATCACCGAAGCTCCTATCCGCGTCCAGCTTGGTGAGAAGCTCACCAGGGGGCTGGGCGTGGGTGGCGACCATAACCTGGGGCAGAAGGCGGCCGAAGAGAACCGCGATGAGCTTAAAGAACTCCTTGAAGGCTCTGACATGGTCTTCGTCACCTGCGGCATGGGCGGCGGCACCGGCACTGGAGCCGCCCCGGTGGTAGCTGAGGTAAGCAAGCAGACCGGGGCTTTGACCATTGCCGTGGTCACCAAGCCCTTTACCTTCGAAGGCGTCCACCGCACCGAGGTAGCCGAGGACGGCATCGTTCGTCTCCTGGGCAAGGTCGATACCCTCATCATTATCCCTAACGACCGCCTGCTCGACCTCTGCGACCAATCGACGGTGGTGGACAATGCCTTTAAGATGGCTGACGATGTGCTGCGCCACGGCGTTCAGGCTATCGCCGAGGTTATCACCGTCCCGGGCTTGATTAACCTTGACTTTGCCGATGTTAAGACGGTGATGAAGGACGCCGGTCCGGCCTGGATGTCCATGGGCGTGGGCTCCAGTAAGAACCGGGCTGTGGATGCGGCCAACGAAGCCCTGGCCAGCCCCTTGCTGGATGTTTCTGTCGAGGGGGCCAAGGGCGTTTTGTTCAACGTTGCCGGCGGCACCGGGCTTACCCTGTTCGAGGTCAATGAGGCGGCTGATGTCATCAAGGCGGCCGTAGACCCGGAGGCAAACATCATCTTCGGCGTGGTTCAGGACCCCAGTATGGGTGATGAGGTCAGGATTACCTTAATTGCCACCGGCTTTACCTCAAAGCTGGGCTTAGCCGGGGTCAGCCGCGAAGAGGAGTTTATGCAGTTGCTTAAGGGCTTGAAGAGCGAGGAGGAGCTGGATACTCCAGCCTTCCTGCGCCGTCCCTTGTTCAGCCACCGGCGCCAACCAATAACGCCGGCAACCAAGCTTGTTAAAAATACGCCGGGCGCACCTCGGAGGTGAGCCATTGGCGATAACGGAAAATAATACCGGCTGAAAAGGCTGTAGGGTGCCATTGCTCTACAGCCTTTTTGTTTGTCGAAAATCGGCTAAATTTGAGGGGAAAAACTCTTGACAAACACTATATATTGTGGTATTTTTACTCTGTTGCCCTACATAATGTGGTGATGTTATGAACTGTCCCTATTGCGGTCATGCCGAAGACAAGGTTATCGACTCCCGCGAGGCCGGCGACGGGATACGCCGCCGGCGGCAGTGTTTGGGCTGCGGCGCCCGTTTTACCACCTACGAGAGGCTACAGCCGGCCAGCCTCTTCGTCATTAAAAAGGACGAGCGGCGGGAGGAGTTCGACCGGGACAAGCTTATGAGCGGCATTCGCAAGGCTTGTGAGAAAAGGCCGCTGCCCACCGGTACCGTTGATAAGCTGGTTGACGATATAGAGACCGAGCTTTACCAGGGGGGCAGGGCGGAGGTGCCCAGCGATGTCATCGGTGACATGGTGATAGAGCGCTTAAAGAAGCTGGACCACATCGCCTATATCCGCTTTGCCAGCGTCTACCGGGAGTTTGCCGATATAACCACGCTTAAAGAGGAGGTGGATACCCTGCTCGGCGCCGAAACCGAGCCTTCTATTCCTTCCAACCAGTTACCCCTGCTGCCCGATGAGGAACTGGCCGTTAAGGGGCGGCCGGCAGGCCAGAAGAAGGGCCGGGCCAGAACGGGGAGCCGGAGATGAACCCAGCTAATCGTCATAAAAGAGCGAGCAAGCCGCTGGTCAATCGCACCCAGATTGCCAAGGCTATCTTTGCCGCCGCCGAGTCTATGGGCATACCGGACAGGAAGCAGGTAGAGCGGCTCACTGCCCAGGTGATTGAGCGCCTGGAAAAGGCGCCGCCGGCGGCGGACGCCGAAATCGTCGAACAGCCCCTGCCGGGGATGGAAGACCTGGTGTCCCAGTCCCGCTATACCCGGCGCCTGCCCACCGATGCCGAGATTCAGGCTATGGTCATGGAAATTTTGCAGGCTGAAAAGCCAGCCCAGCGAGAGGAGGTCGAGCCTCAGATGGAACCAGCCACGGAATCAACCACGGTAGTCCAGTCCAAGGTAAAGCCCAGGCCCGGTATCAACCTCAGTGAAAATGCTCTTCAGGTTCTGGAAAGAAGATACCTAAAGAGGGACAAACAGGGCAAGGTTACTGAGACCCCGGAGGAGATGTTCCGTCGGGTAGCTGAGACCATCGCCTCGGCTGAGCTTAGCTATGACCCCAAGGCGGATGTCAAGGCCAGGGAAGAGGAGTTCTACCGCCTGATGGCCGACCTGGAGTTCCTGCCCAACTCGCCCACCCTGATGAATGCCGGGCGGGAGTTGGGCCAGCTCTCCGCCTGCTTCGTCATTCCCGTTGGCGACTCCATGGAGTCCATCTTTGACGCCGTGAAGTACACCGCCCTCATCCACAAGAGCGGCGGCGGCACTGGGTTTTCTTTTAGCCACCTGAGGCCCGAGGGCGACTTCGTCAAGTCGACCTCAGGCGTAGCCAGCGGCCCCGTCTCCTTCATGGAGGTCTTCGACACCACCACCGATGTCACCAAGCAGGGGGGGACAAGGCGGGGGGCCAACATGGGTATCTTGAGCGTTGACCACCCCGATATCATGAGGTTCATCACCGCCAAGGACGACCCCAGAAAGCTGAACAACTTCAACATCTCGGTGGCGGTAACCACCGAGTTCATGGAGGCGGTCAAGGCCGGCACCGACTACGACCTGGTCAACCCCCGCACCAAAGAGGTGGTCAAGAAGCTCAATGCCAGGGAGGTATTCGATAAGATTGTGGACATGGCCTGGAGGACGGGCGACCCGGGTATAGTCTTCATCGACCGCATAAATCAGGACAACCCCACCCCCCACCTGGGCAAAATAGAATCGACCAACCCCTGCGGCGAACAGCCCCTGCTCCCTTACGAGTCCTGCAACCTGGGCTCCATCAACCTGTCCCGGATGCTAAAGAAGAGCGACGGCCGCTTTGAGATTGATTATCCCAAGCTGGCCGGGACGGTGAAGACCGCCGTCAGGTTTCTGGATAACGTCATTGATGTCAACAAGTTCCCCCTGCCCCAGATAGCCGATATGACCAGGAAATCAAGGAAGATAGGGCTGGGGGTGATGGGCTTTGCCGACATGCTCATTGAGCTGGGCATCCCCTATAACTCGGAGGAGGCGCTGAAAATCGGCACCGAGGTCATGCGCTTTATTCACGAAGAAGCGGGCAAGGCCTCGGCGGAGTTGGCCGAAGAGCGCGGCGTCTTTCCCGCCTTTGAGGGCAGTATCTACGATGCCCCCGGGAATTTGCGGGTGAGAAACGCCTCCGGCACCACCATCGCTCCCACCGGCTCTTTGAGCATAATCGCCGGCTGCTCCAGCGGCATCGAGCCCCTCTTTGCCTTAAGCTATACCCGCAATATCCTGGACGGCGCCCAGCTGGTTGAGGTCAACCCCTATTTTGAGGAAGTGGCCAGGAGCGGCGGCTTTTACTCCGATGAGCTGATGAAAAAGCTGGCCGGCGGGGCTAGACTCCACGAGATAGAAGAAGTGCCGGAAGATTTCAAGAAGCTATTCGTTACTGCCCACGAGATAACCCCGGAGTGGCATGTCAGGATGCAGGCCGCTTTCCAGAAGTCCACCGATAACGCCGTCTCCAAGACGGTCAACTTCCCCACAGAGGCTACCAGGGAGGACATCGCCAAGGTCTACCGTATGGCTTATGACGAGGGGCTGAAAGGGATAACCATCTACCGCGATAGGAGCCGCGACGCCCAGGTGCTGACCACGGGCAAGGGGGAGAAGGGTAAGGTTGAAAAACTCAAGCCCAGAAAGAGACCGGTTGAGACCAAGGGGACTATCGCCCGGGTCAATACCGGCTGCGGTTCTCTCTATATCACGGTGGCTTATGACGACAAGGGCATCTTTGAGGTTTTCGCCACCCTGGGCAAGTCCGGCGGTTGCGCCTCGGCGCAGCTCGAAGCCACCTGCCGCCTGATAACGCTGGCGCTTCGCTCTGGGGTAGATGTTACCATGGTGGTC
>DAOUMQ010000072.1:0-5338 GCA_034410425.1 Dehalococcoidales bacterium
ATCTGATATTTTAGAGGGTGTGTCGGCTTTTAGCAAGTCGGCGGCGCCAGGATAGGGCAATAGTTTAAGGGGTGAGAAAGCGGGGAGGCTCTTTTTAAGACGCTGGCTTTGGTCTCGGCACCTTTATAAAGGACCAGACGCGGACCCAGAAACTGCGCCTCCAAAGGCGGGCCCCCTTGGCATCAGCCCAGATGCGGGCCCAATCTATGCGGCCCCACTTTCGGCGGTTCCAGACGCGGGGCCACTTCCTACGATACCAGAGATACCAGTTCAGCCAGCCTAAGAACAGGAGACTGGCGATGATGCTTATTATCAGCCACCAGTTGATGCTCAGGAACACCCTGAAATCGCCGTTCAAGCCGGAAAGCACTACCCCGTAATGCCCCGATTCCAGGTCGTTCAGGGTGAAGCTTACCAGCTCGCTCTGGCCGGCACCAAGCGTTACTTCTTTAGTGGCTATTGTCTCCCCGTTTATCTGTAGCTCGACGGTAAAGGTGCCCGCCTGCCCGCCGTTATTGGTTACGTTGGCGGTGATGGTGACGCTTTCTCCCGTCTTGGTGACGAAGGTAGCCGGCTGCCATATCTCCCTCACGCTGGAGGTGATGTTCAGGCCGCTGGCCACGAAGTTGGCCGGAGTTGTGGGTGGGGGAGGTACGTTCACCAGTATGGCGAACGGTGAAGCCAGGTAATCTGTCTCCCCGGTCACCTTGCCGATTTCAGCTGGTATACCAGGGGCGGGGGGCAGGGTAACCCATACGCCCTGTACGTCGTCAAAGAAGGCGATAACCGGTGAAGAAGCGCCAGGGGGCAGGTCTTCGGGGTCATAGCTGAGCTGTATTATCAGTGAAGGATCGAAGAAGGTGGCGCTATAACAGGGTTCAGTCCGATCGTAATCTCTATAGCCGGTAAAATCATAGACCGGGCCTACTGCGGCCACGAGCTCCGGTAGAGGCGGTTCGTATTCGGAAAGGCTCATCACCACTACGTGGGGGAAGCAGTAGCACTCGGTACAATCACCGCAGAGTATCTCCATGTTATAGAGAATCTCCAGGAAATGCAGGTCATCGGGGTCATAGGCCAGCTCTTCTTCAAGGGAGCGGTTGAGACAGCAGTCCATCTCTATGAGGGTTATTTCGCCCAGCATGTCTACTTCCATGTAACAACCTTCCACTTCACCACCACCGCCATTGGGTGGAGGTGGGGGAGGGGGAGGAGGCGGAGGAGGGAAATCGTCGACGAGGAAATAGATTATGTCGAAGGAAAGGGTATCTCCCTGGGCCTCGTTACCGGTGGCGCAGGGCAGTTCCCAATGCCAGTACAGGGTGACGGTGTCCCCGGGGTTTAAGGGGACTATCCAGATATAGTTGGGGTCGTAAGCGTCCTGGGGGAAATTATCGATGGTCGTCGGCAGGGCTAGGCCGGTATCTAGGGCGCCGGCAGGGTCGGTGGAAAGGTCAAAGAGCAGGTGGTCATCAAGCTCGCCTTCCCCGGTGGTATCGGTCTCGGGTTCCGGGTTTTTGCCTTCGCCGCTGACGATATTGTCTATCCAGATAATAACAAAGCCGTCCAGGTTACCGTCATTTTGCAGAGTGAGCGTCTCGGTGCCGCTCTGGCAGGGCATAATGTCCTCTATGTTCCAGCTGGTGGCTCCGGTTCCTCCCAAGGTCAGGATTATTGATGGCGGGGCCTGGGCTTGTGCCGGGGTCGGTAGTGAGCCAAGCATAAACAGCCCTATTATCACCGCCAGCAACAGCCTGGCGGCATACTTGATAATCGTAGCTTTGGCGATAATTTCTCTTATCTTATGCATAAGCCGTCAGCCTCAGGCTGTTTCCAGGTAAAAAGAAACCATCACTATGGAGCCATCGCTCATGATGAACTCTATATTAATCGTCTCTCCGAAATAGCCGTTACTAAAGAGGAAGCTGATGTTGCCCTCTTCTCCCGGGGCGAGAATGAAATCAGGAATATCCCATACCGAGCCTGAAATCAGTGCCGCGTAATACTCCGGCTCACCCGCCGGACATATCTCTATTAGCCGGCTTTCCTCGCTATTGGGGTTCCAGCTGAGCAGGAGCCTGTCTATGGCGACGTCGGTTTCGCCGCTGCCGTTGGTGAGGGCTACCTCGGCGATTGTTTCCGTTCCAGCGATAAGGGTGACCTGGCTATTGTTCACCGCCAGACTATAGGCCTCAGCCAAGTTCGCTTCCGGCGGTGGCGACTCAAGCCCCAGAATGGTAAAGGCCTGGTCGCTATCGTCCTGGCCGCTCAGGTCAATGGGATATTTGGCGATGACTCTGATTATTACCGGCTCCGATGTTGGCATAGCCGCCGGGACTTGCCACAGGCATACCCCGTCGTTTTCCTCATAGCTGAGTATCTTAATCCAGGAAACCCCGTTATTTAAGGAGATGTAGACATCTATCAGCATCATCTCCGGGAAGTCCCCCTGGGTAATCCAGGCTATGGGGTAGCTCTGGCCGGCCTGCCAGCTTTCTCCGCCGTTGGGGGTGATAACGGTTACCTCGGGCGGCGGCGGCAGGTGGGGGCAGAAAAGCGCGCTTATGCCAACGCCGCTGCCGCAGGCATCGGTGGCGGTAATCCTGATGCGGCAATCATCGCTTATCAGGTAGTCCACCCAGGGTATTTGCCAATTGTAGGTGTTATAGCCCGAGCTATTCTGCTGGATGGTGGCGATGTGATAGCCGTAATGGGCCCCGTTATCCGGGGAAAAGTCGATGTCTATGGTGAGAGGGAAGTCACCATCGGCGTCGGTAACACACCAGCTAATGGGTATGGTGTTACCTATGGAATAGGAAATATAATGGTCGGGGAAGACATTGGTTACCACCGGGTCGGAGTGCCCGGCACAGTCATCGCAGAGCGGCCCCCAGACCTCGCAGTAGGTTATTTCCTGCCCCGATTTTACGCCGATGGTAACCCAGCCTTCCGGATAGACATCGTCCAATAATATGGTAACCGTCCTCGTTTCCCAATCGTCATAGTCATTATCAAACTTGATTCCGGTTACGCCGGTAGTCGGGTCAGTGCCGCACTCCCAGTCTTCGCCTTCCTCAAGGAGCACTCCGTTTTCATAAACGGCCAGCACCGCCGAGCAGTCGCACCATTCTATTACCCAATGACTCAGCGCCGGTGAGGAGCCGGAGGTAACCTCATACTCCCAGCTCGCCCCGCTATTGGCAACGAGGGTGATGTAGTGATTGCCGCAGGGTTCGCAGTTGTCTTCTGTCCAGGCACACAAGGTGGTTGAGCCGCCCTCAGTATCACTGAAATGTCCGGAGGTGCCATGACTCATTATCCCCAGCAAGAGGATAAGAGCTAATGCCAGGATTAAGATTTTCCGCATTACTTATGGCACCTCCTTTCTTTTCAGTTTTGTAATCATAGCTACTCCAGGGCGAGGGCGGGACTAATGCCGACCCATCGCCTTCGAGTTTCGTTAGCTACATATTTTTCTCCCGTATAGCTAACCTCCTATAGGCCATCTAAGCTGGAACTCAAGGCAAAACAAATTGCCCCAAGGCCAGCACCACTAAAAAATGTTGCTTAAACCTTAAGTTATAGTCTTCTTTCTTCTTTACGGCCTGCCGTGACCGGGTAGCTCAATGCCAGGCGGAGGTGGACTGTGAACAGTCTGCTGAGCAAAGAACTCCTCGGTGAAGGTCAGGCAGTCGCTCTGCGCCCAGTTGCCGACGATGCAGTCCAGGTGGAAGCTCTGCACGATGACCATCGTCTCGCCCGGCTGGAGCGTGCCTAGGTAAATCCAGTAGCCGTTCACGCCGTTTGTCCCCGAGCCGCCCACTGCCGGGAAGTCGACCAGGTTTTCGCTGAGCAGCCAGCCCTCGGAATCCTGGATAAGCCATACGTCGCCAGGGCCAAAGCTTGAGGTGTCGCCGTCGTTGTCAATCCACAAGTCGAAGTGGATGTAGCGGTCGATGTCGTTCTTTTCCGTATAACCGCTGCAGGAACTGCCGTCCCAGGTGCCGCCGTATTCGGCGCAGACGCACTCGGGCTCAACCACGCCGTTATCGTTGCGGTCGGCAGGGTTGATGACGAGGTGCTTCCAGACGTCCATAGGATTGCTTTCCTCGGTGGCGGTAAGCTCAATCACCAGATAGCCTGTCTGGCACGGTTTCACGTCAGGTAGTTCACCATTGACCACTATGGTGCCGTCCTGCTCCAGTTCCAGGTCAATGATGCCGGCCGTGAAAATATTGCCCTCACAGGTCCAGGAGCATACGGCGTCAAGGTCGAAGCCATCGGCGCTGGGTGCGTGCTCTGCCGGGTTGCTGGTATCGGTAAGCTTGACATACCTGACATAGGCGCCTCCCAGGTCGAAGGTGGTAGCATGACTGACACCGCCCTCGTTGGTCGCCGTGCCCAGGTCTATCCAGGTTTCGCCGTCGGCGCTGCCGCTCACCTCTACCGTGGCCGTTTCATCGGGATAGCCGCCGCCACCCCAGGTCACTTCCCAGACGGTAAGCTCCCCGCAGACATATTCGCCGAAGTCCAGCAGTATCCAGCCGCCAAACCCCAGGCTATAGAAGTCATCGTCCGGGGCGCCTAGAGCGTCATTGGGGTCAGTACGCTCAGGGTCGGTTATGGGGCCGCCGTCGGCGGTAGTCCCCTGCCAGTAATCAACGACTGCCACGGTACAAATGCGACTGGGCTGGCTTGCCGTAGACTCAGTGTCACTGAAGTAGGCCCAGGTGCCACCGGCAACCAACCCGATTATGAGCACCACGGCTATACTCAGGCCGAGAATTCTCTTCACTCATTTCACCTCCCCTCTTTTATATATAGCGTTCTGTTCATATTTATACCTGCTCGTCGCTATAGCTTAAGCTATCGCATTAAGCTCTAGCTACAACAGGTTCGCAGTGGGATGAAACCTCTTTCACCCCACCGCCCTGTCTACATTAGATCCTCGCTCTAACGAATCCCGACCATTGGCTAGGGTGTATAGGTGACCCTGACCGGGACCCAGTCCAGGTAAACGCGTGCGTTACTACCACTTATCGTGACAGTCAGCCGGACTCTAAGAGCAGTCTGTATCTCGCCTACTGTCCAGGTGTGTCCCCAAGTGTTTGAGGCACCACCGTTGTAATAGGTGGTCTCGCCATAGTTTAAGGTTCCTGTGCCATATCCTGTTGTCGTCCAGCTCGTGCCATTATCCCAGGAGAGCTCAACCGCCATCGAGCCCGTAGTAGCAAAAGTATTTCGCCACGCGTTCAGCCTGACTTCTATACCGTTGATGGTGGCTCCGGAAGGTATAGCAGAAAAATCGTAGCCGTAATACTGGTGTACAGTAAAAGGC
>DAOUMQ010000073.1:0-2499 GCA_034410425.1 Dehalococcoidales bacterium
GAAATTGCTGGAGATGAGCTGCCACAACCCCGCGGCGACCAGGATGAGCGGCCACCAGCGGCTGATCAGATCGCCGAAGTCCACCCGTCCCATCTGGTCGAGCCGGCCATCCAGTATCGGGCCGGAAGCCTGGCCTAATCTAAGTAGATAACGCCAGAGGAGGCATCAAATTTGCCGTCAGTGGAATGGTTGGGACTTATCGGTGGCGCCATCGGCACCGTTGGCTTTATACCGCAGGTCATCCGTGTCTTCAAGCTTAAAAGCGCTCATGAGATAAGCCTGCTCTGGTGCATTTCTTTCGTATTCGGGATTGGCTGCTGGCTCGCCTATGGCATTATTCTCCAGCTGACCTCGATAATCCTGTGGAACTCGATTGCGGTTATTCTGGCTCTTGGCCTCATCTACGCCAAGCTAAAGTACGGAAGATAGGCTCTACTTAACACTCCGCCGCCAGCCCGTTTCCTTGACGAAACAGAAAAGCACCAACGCCAGCAGTCCGAAACCCGCCCAGAGGAAGAAGGGGAAACCTGGGTTAGCCTCAGCCAGGCTGTTGCCCAGCGGAGGAGAAGCAAGTGAGCCTACATTCAAAATAGTTTGCGTCAGTCCCATGGCGGTCCCGGCATATACCACCCCAATTCCCGCGGTCTCGGTGCTCATAGTAAAACTGATGGCAAAAAACCCGTCACGAGACAAGCCCACCATTATCATCAGCACCCATATCATGGCGTTATTAGCCACCGGCAGCAGAGCTACTCCCACAATGGTAATTAACAATACTGGAAAGAGGATCACTTTCCTCAAACCAAGCTTGTTGGCTAACAAAGCCAGCGGGATAGCCCCCAGAGTACTGATGGCATTGAAAGCAGCTACTGTGCCGTCGGCGCTGGCTACCGTCCAGCCCATATCACGAAGATAGGTGGGCAGGTAACCGATCATTCCTTGAATACAGCCCGCATAACCCAAAAGGGGCAAACCGAGAAACCAGATAGTTTTGATAGGAAATACCCGCGATATCGATTGGCGCAGCGGCGCCCCGCTCCCCGATTCGGCTGAACCGGGCTGTTCCGCCTCCTTCACCGTGAACAGCCACAGCAGGCTAAATATGACCGAAATGCCCCCGTACAGGAAGAGCACGTTCTGCCAGCCGCCAAGTAAGGGCGACATTACGGTGGCACTAATCATTGCCCCTATGGTAAACCCAAATGCTGCACCGGCTGACACGATGCCATTGGCGACGACAAGCTGTCTTCCTTTAAACCAGGTGGCAGTGGTCTTAAACATACTGGCTGGTATAATCCAGATGGCGAAACCAAAAAAGAAGGTGGTTAATGCCAGGCTGGTAAAGTCCCCGGCGGTGCCCCTCAAGGCGCCGATCAGTCCCCCCAGCAGACAGGCAATAGTCATGACGCGCGTGGCCCCATAGCGGTCAGCCAGTAAGCCGCCAACGAAGACGATAAACAAACCAGCCAAGGCAGGTATGCCCCAGATTATGCCTACCTGCACCAGGTTCAGGTTGAGGTCGGCGGCTATCTCCTTGAAGAGGACGGTCATGCAAATCTGAGGCATGGCCACGGCAAAGGTGAAGGTCAGTGCCGTCAGGGTTAGAACATACCACCGGTGATTTGAGCCGCCGCTTTTGCTGTTAAAAATATCCACTGCTTTTAAAAAGCTCTCTAGACAGCCCGAATAGGGCTATAGAAGACAAGGCAGGGCGCGGGGATGATAAAAACCCCGCCCCTATTCTGCCTTATTTTAAGAGGTCACGAGCAACCCCGGGCTTACTTAACCTCGACGGTAGCGCCGGCGGCTTCCAGTTTCTGCTTGGCCGCCGTAGCCTCCTCCTGGTTAACCCCCTCTTTCACCGTCTGAGGGGCGCTCTCGACGAAGTCCTTGGCTTCCTTCAAGCCCAGGGTAGTCAGCTCCCTAACCGCCCTGATAACGCTAATCTTGTTGGCCCCTACATCCTTAAGAATAACGCTGAACTCCGTCTTCTCCTCAGCCGCCGGAGCCGCTGCCCCAGCCGGTCCGGCCGTAGCCGCCACCGGCACCGGGGCGGTGACGCCAAACTCGTCCTGCAGCGCCTTGACCAGCTCGGAAAGCTCAAGCACGGTCATCTTTTTTACGCTGGATATTATGTCATCAACGACCTTGGACCTCTTCACCCCCGCCTTGGGAGCCGGCTTCTTAGCCTCAGGCCCTTTAGCCTCTGGTTTAGCTTCAGGCTTGGCTTCGGGCTCTTTAACCTCTGCCTTGGCTTCAGGCTCTTTAGCCTCTGCCTTGGCTTCGGGCTCTTTGGCCTCTGCCTTGGCTTCGGGTTCCTCGGCGGCTTTCTTGTCCTTCTCTTTCTCTTGTACTGGCCGTCGCCGTAGGTGTTCAGGATGCGGAGGTTGGCCTCGTAGGCCTCACGGCCCGGGATGTCGAAGCGTTGGGAAAGCCGATCGATGGCCAGCGGGGTCAGGGCGAAGCCGGCCACCGCCATGACGGCCCAGAAGCCGATCA
>DAOUMQ010000074.1:0-12028 GCA_034410425.1 Dehalococcoidales bacterium
CAGGTAGCGGCCACCGGCCGCCCTAAGTCTGGTGTAGTGAGGAGGTCTTTGAGCGACGGGCGCCAGTTTGAGATATTTAAGAGGTATTTTGAGAAGCCAGATTTGAACTCTATGGCTGAGAGATACGACCTGAAGCTGGAAATCCGATACTGGGGCAGGTTATTTTTTCTAGCCAATGCCTCTCTTTAACTCTCTATTCTCTGGGGATGTATGCTATAATCATCTCCAAATGACTCTGCGGAACTTTATAAGAATTAGCGGCTGTGTTTTGATTATCGTGGGCACGGTGGGGATTCTGCTCAACGAGTTTGTCTGGGAGCGCTCTGCAACCCGCACCATAATTTTTGCCGTGGTCGACTTTGTTGGTCTGGTCAACCTGGCTTTTGCCAACTTCGGGATGAAGGCTAAAGGCTAGCTTGATTTATGCTGGCTCTTATCCTAGAATTACTTTTGGTTTATGGGCCATTAGCTCAGTTGGTTAGAGCGCAGTCCTGATAAGACTGAGGTCTCTGGTTCGAGTCCAGAATGGCCCACTTTTTTATTCCTTTCCCCACTAGCGATGTGCTATAATGCCAACTTGAAATAAGGAACTACTAATATGCTTGCCGTTGAAGTCAAAAATATAGTAAAGTCCTTCGCCGATAAGGTTGCCGTTGACAACCTCTCCTTCTCGGTCGCCCCGGGTGAGATGTTCGGGCTCATCGGCCCTAACGGTGCCGGCAAGACGACCACCATCAGGATGATGATGGACATCATCAAGCCCGACTCGGGAGAGGTGAGCATCCTCGGCAAGAAATTAAGTGAAGCTACCAAGGATAGGCTCGGCTACCTGCCCGAAGAAAGAGGTCTCTATAAAAAGCTGGGGGTCATCGAGTCCATAGTCTACCTTGCCTCGCTAAAAGGTTTGGACAGGCGCTCGGCTGAAGAAAAAGCCAACCAGCTGCTGGAAAAAACCGGCATGTCAGCCAGCAAGAATAAGAAGATTGAGGAGCTGAGCCGGGGCATGGGGCAGATTATCCAGGTCATCGTTACCATCATCCATGACCCGCAGCTGGTTATCCTGGATGAGCCCTTCGCTGGCCTTGACCCGGTCAACACCGAGCTATTAAAAGGAATATTCACCGACCTGAGGAACCAGGGTAAAGCCGTAATCTTAAGCACCCACCAGATGAACCAGGTGGAGGAGCTCTGCGACCGCATCTTAATGATAAACAATGGGCAGAAAGTCCTCTACGGGGACTTGAGTGAAATCAAGTCAAGGTATAGAGGTAATTCGGTGCTTCTCGATTTTAAAGGCGAGCTGGGGAAGGTACCGGGAGTTACCGCTAAGCGCTCTCACAGAGGCTACACCGAGCTGATGCTGGACGGCAAGACAACCCCTCAGCAGGTGCTGGCCCATCTGGTAAGCCGCGGCCTGACAATCAACCGCTTTGAGGTAGCCACCCCTTCACTCAACGAAATATTCCTGAAGGAGGTGGGCAAGAAATCATGAACAAGACGCAATTGATATTCCGGCACGAATTCCTGAACACGATAAAGAAGAAGGGTTTTATCATTATGACCCTTATCGTGCCCGTCCTAGGCCTTCTGGCCATAGGCGTTTTCCAGCTGGTATCAGCCACCGCTGGGCCAACGGTAGTAGAAACAACCACCATCGGCTACGTTGATGAGGCCGGCGGCTTCGACGACTATACCACTCAGGGGAATATAGAGCTGGTTGGCTTTGACACACAGGATGATGCCACCGCCGCCCTGATTGGCGATGATGTTGCCGAGTATTTCGTCATCCCGTCGGATTATCTCTCAAGCGGGGTGATTAACCGTTATACCCTGGGGAGAGAGCTGGAAACACCCCAGTACATCGCCACCGCCATCAGGAATTTTGTCATCAGCAATCTTTTAGCCGATGAAGTACCTCTGGAAACGATATACCGCATAGAAGCACCCTTAAACCTGGTGGTGACCAGGCTTACCGAAACGGGGGAGGTGGCTACCGAGCAGGGCGGATTCGGGAACCTCATCATCCCCGGAATCTTTAGCCTGCTGCTGGCCCTTTCCCTCCAGCTCTCTTGCGTCTACCTGGTGCAGGGGCTGGGAGACGAGAAAGAGAGCCGCCTTATCGAGGTGTTGCTCTCCTCCGTTTCCACCCGGCAGCTACTCACTGGCAAGGTTTTGGGTCTGGGTGCCGCCGGGCTGGTGCAGGTGGTCGTCTGGCTGGCTTCGTTACCGCTTCTTTTAAACCTGGCCTCATCCACTTTCGGCGGCTTTTTCGGCACGATACAACTGCCGGCCAACTTCATCGTTTTGGGGATAGTCTATTTTACTCTGGGCTACGCCTTGTTCGCCGCTCTCTCGGCAGGCGTTGGTGCCATCAGCCCCAGCGCGCGTGAGGGACAGCAACTGATCCCGATGTTTACGCTTCTCCTCTTTGTGCCCCTCTTGTTCTCGTCTATACTGTTTGTATTTCCCAACAGCCCGCTCTGGGTGGTGCTGACTATCTTCCCGGTCACGGCTCCGGTGGCCGTAATGCTGAGGCTGGGCGTAACCGGTGTTCCCGCCTGGGAACTGGCGGCCAGCCTAACCGTGCTGGCGCTCTCCATCATTCTGGTCATGTTCCTGGCCATCAAGGCTTTCCGGGTTTACCTGCTCATGTACGGGAAGAGGCCTAGTTGGGGAGAAATCGTCCGCAACCTGAGGAGCGGCTAGGTTTGACAACCGCAAGCACGGCGGTTTATCATTGGCCTGTTAAGCTAGAAGGAGAAGAGCGATTATGGCGGCAACAAAGTCGGAACTAGACAAAGCAAAGGAAGCCGGAAAGATAGAGGCCCGCAAAGAGCTGGGGAAATGGCTTGAGGCCAATATGCTTAAGGGCCCCTACCGCACCGTTTATTCGGATATCTTCCCCTCAATGATAGAGCGGCTCAAGTCAGGCAAGAGCCTGTAACCGAGTCCTCTTAGCCGATGGTAACATCAGCCTTCCTGCTGACATCAATGCCGCCGGGAATATCCAGTTTGGCCAGTAAATACCACCTGGTCTGTTGATAGGGAATTGCCCCCGTCATGGCCGCGGCCGCCTGGGCTATCTTTAGCCCCGTTCCCAGCGCGCCTTCCGGTATCTGCGGTCTCATGCTTAAGATATCGGCCGGTATCTTTATCTCAAAGTGATATTGGTGCTCCTGGCTGTATTCCTTTTCGCTGTCCAACTGCTGTTTGAAGTCATAGATGCGGATTGTCTGCGTGCTCGTTGAGGTGCCCCCGCTACCGGTCATGCCGCTGACCCGCGTGCTTTTTTGCTCCCCGATCAGGGATATGCTAACTTCCCTTGCCTTCACCGGCTTCTTTAGCGTCAGGGCGACATCGCCGGAGATGATATCCCCCGGGAGATAGTGGCTCTTTGGCAGCGAGATATTGATTTTACCTTTGCCGAACATGGTTCTTCCTCCTTATTCTTGTCTTCCCCCGGTTTATATGACTACCCGCCGGGGCCAGGGCTCTTCCATGCATGCCTTCCACAGGGTCTCCAGATAGGCATGGGTGTACTCTTTCTCAATGAGGTGGAAGAGATAAGCCCCCCTATCGGTGAGGCTGATGGTGTTTCCTTTCCGATGGGTTATACCCAGGGGGCGGAGCAGAGAGAGCAGAGCCCGCAGGCGGTAGGGCAGGCCTTGACCGAAAACAGAGCGGAAGGCGCTGGTATCGATAGCCAGGTCGTAGCCGCGCCAGAAGAGCCAGTAAGCCATCTTATCGCTGGCATCCAGCCTGGTAGCCAGGGCCAGCGGCGAGTTTTCCCCCGCCGCCCTGATGTACTCGGCTACGGAGAAGGTGTTGAGCTTAAAGAAGTCTCCTATCCGGGACGAGGCGCCGGCGCCGACGCCGATAAAGGCGTCCCGGGTAACCGTTGTATAGCGAGTTGTTTTCGGCTTATTGAAGCTCCAGATTGAGGTCCGCTGGTAGCCGGCATCCCGCGCTCTTTTGACTATCGCCCCCAGCATCTGCCTTTCCCGCCACCAGGGCGGCAGGCTCAGCCCGTTTTCGTGCAGTTGTTGTCTTAGCGGGGTGTAGGAGAAGGCGAGCAGGGGATAGACCGATATCTGGTCGGCGCCCAAATCACAGGCGGTGGCGATGTCGGCCGCCGCCTCTTCTTTGTTCTGGGTGGGAATGGCGAATATCAGATCGATGTCGCTGGTGGCAAAGCCAGCTTCAAGGAGCCTTTGGCATGCCTGCCGGGCCAGCCGGCTATCGTAGTCGCGGCCGAGAAGGCTCAAGAGACGGTCGTTAAAGCTCTGGACGCCCAGGCTTGCCAGGTTGACGCCGCTTCGGCGCAGGGCGCTGAGGAGAGAAGGGCTGGCGTCCCGGGGGTGAATCTCAACCCCCACCTCGCCGCCCAGGTGGAAGTTCCCGGCTATCCATGATAGCGTCTTTTCCACAATCCCCGGCGTCAGGGAAGGCGTGCCGCCGCCGAAATAGACCGACTCGACGTTGATAGCGCCCCATAGCTTGCGGTAGCCTTCCAGTTCCTTGAGCAGGGCCTGCTGATAGGCGGCGCTTAAGCTCGGGTCGTAGACCTCTTTCAGGTAGGGGCAGAAGGCGCAGAGCCGGCGGCAGAAGGGAAGGTGGATATATATGTTCAGGCTGGCCGGCCTGGCCGGCCATTGGACCGGCTGGCGCTCAAAGACAAAGGGCCCCTTTTTGCCCGTTAGGAGTAGTCTCAAGACTCTGGGTAACAGAGCTCTCATCGGGGAATTAGCCCCTATTCTTCTTTGCCCCAGTCCTGCATTATCTGCTTCAGGCGTTGGGCGAGCTTGGAGTCGGTGCGCAGGCGCTCAATGAATATGGGGCACCCTTCCAGCAGGGAATTCTGGGCGGCCGAGGCCATGCTGGATAAGAGGTTCTGCATCCCCAGGTCGGCTTGCTGGGCGATGTTCATCTCCGATGCCGAGGACTCTATCTGGCGGCGGATATCCTCGGCGGTGAACCTCATCGGCATCACGCAGGACTTATACCAGGGGCAGTCTTTGCACTGGGCTATAGCGTAGGCTTCATCTAAAACGTCACTCATAGCTAGCCTCCCTTAATCGGTGAAGAGCTGGTTGAGGATACTTTCAATCCCTCCCAGGGTGGTGAAAGCGCCGATTTTTATATATTGAATTATGCCGTCTTCGTCAATGAAGAAGGTCATCGGGATGCTGAAGATAAAGTAGCATATCGATACCGCCACTTGGCTATCAAGCAGTACCGGGAAGGTAAGGCTGCGGCTCTCCAGGAAGCTGGTTACTTCATCGGCGTCCTCGCCTACGTTAATCGCCAGCATCACCAGCCCCTCTGCCTGCCATTCATCGTAAATCTGCTGCAGGTAGGGCATCTCCATACGGCAGGGGTTACACTGGGTCGCCCAGAAGTTGAGCAGTACCGGCTGGCCCCTGAAGTCGCTCAAGGAGAAGCCCTCTCCCTCCGGGGTCTGAAACTGGAAGTCGGTTGCCGTCTCGCCTATCTGGGGGGGTTGGCCGGAGCACTCATCGCAGCTGGTTATCGTGCCCAGGCTAATTTGGGCGGACTCGCCGCCGGAACAGCCGATGGCCAGCAAGGCCGCGATTAGCATTAGCGATAGTATCGCCGTTAGCATTCTATTCTTCATAACTTACCCCTTCTTTAGTTCTATTCTACATCTAGATTATAGCCTAAGACCAGTTAAGGGTGTTGGTCAGGGTGAGTATGCCCACCACTATGAGCAGTAAACCGCTGATAATATAAGTCCAGGTGGAGTAGCGGTAGATGCGCTGCAGGAGCGGCCTGATGTAATCAAAAGCCGCGCCGATAATCAGGAAGGGCAGTCCCAGACCCAGGGAGTAGATAGCCAGCAGGTAGGCGCCGCGCCAGGCCGTTTCTGAACTCCAGGCAAGGGTCAGGATTCCGCCCAGCACGGGGCCGACGCAGGGGGTCCAGGCCAGGGAGAATATGGCCCCGATGAGCAGTGAGCGCAGGTAGCCGCTGGTTGCCCCCAGCGATGGATTCAGCCGCCGCTCGTAGTTCAGCCAGGGGAATTTGAGGGTGGCCAGCAAGAACAGGCCGAAGGCTATGAGCAGGCCGCCGCCTATCTTGAGAATAAGCTGGCGGGAGCCGAGGGTGAACCCGAACAGCCCGATGCCGGCCCCCAGGGCGGTGAAGATTATGGTGAAGCCGACCACGAAGCTGAGGGAATGAAAGAATATGGGGAAGCGCCCCCGCCTGGCTCCGGCCTCGAGGATTTCGGAGCCGGCTATGTTGGCCAGGTATACCGGCACCAGGGGCAGCACGCAGGGGGAGAGGAAAGAGAGTAGCCCGGCGCCGAAGGCGACTAAAATCGGTGTCTGCTCCATAAACAGGTTTAATGCTAATCAATTTGAGCCGAAATAGCAAGGCTGGTCGGATTGCCGGCAAAGGTCTATAATAGCTAGGAGGGGAGGAGATTTTGAGGCCGCTGAGCTACAGCCAGATTTCTCTATATCAGAGCTGTCCCTTGTGCTATAAGCTGAGGTACATCGACGGCCTGGAGGAGAAGGAGAAGGGGTATTTCAGCTTCGGCACCACCATTCATGAAGCCGCCGAGTATTTCTATCGGGTCAAGGTGCCGCCGCCGCCCTCGCTGGAGGAACTGCTCCGCTTCTATGAGCAGAACTGGCACCCTGAAGGCTACCAGTCGGCCGAGGAGGGAGCCAATTACAAGGCTTACGGCCGGGAGATGCTGGCCAGGTTCTGGGAGATTCACCGCCCCGATTTCAGGCTACCCATAGCCGTGGAGTGGATGTTCAATATCGATATCGAGGGGGTGAAGCTGAGGGGCTTTATCGACCGGGTGGACAAGCTGGATAGCGGCGGGCTGGCCATTATTGATTATAAGACCGATAGGGAGCTTTTTACCAAAGACTATCTGGCCCAGAACCTCCAGCTGACCCTCTACCAGCTGGCGGTGGCGCAGTCCTGGTTCCTGCCGGTGGAGAGGCTCACCCTTTATCACTTCCGGACTAACACCCCCTGTAGCTGCCCGCCCCGGGGCGAGGCACAGCTTGGGGAAGCCAGGAGGCTGGTGCTGGCGGTGGCTGAGGGCATCGCCAGGGGGGACTTCCCCGCCGTCGAGAGCGGGCGCTGCCCCTGCGATTTCCCCGAACACTGCCCCTATTACCGGCAGAAGCTGGCGCCCGGGGAAAGCGAGGTTATAGAGGGCAAAGCCGCCGCCGAGTCCGTGGAGCGCTATGTTTCCCTGCAGGGCCAGATAAAAGAGCTCCAGCTTGAGCTTGACCAGCTTAAAAAGATGCTGGTCGATTTCTGCCAGGCTCAAGGGTTAAACCGGGTCTACGGCAGCGAACACGCCCTTACCTATAAGATGATGGAGAAGGCGGGCTTCAGCCCGGACGAGGTCAGGGCCCTGCTCGAGCCGGAGGGGCTCTGGGACAGGGTTCTCGGTCTTGACCAGGCCAAGCTAAAAGAGCTCATCACCGACGAGACGGTGGCCGAGGATATAAGGCGCCGGCTGGAGGCTTTGAAGCAGGTCGTTGCCAGCTATCCCCAGCTTTTTCCCCGCAAGCTCGCCGAAGAAGAATAAATCTTTAGAAAAAAGGGCTTGTATTTTTATCCCGTTTCTTGTATCCTTAAATTTACAAAAGAAGATGACCTGGAGGTGCCCGGGCTTTAAAGCCCTGGGCTAACGGAGCGCAAGTCGGTGAAAGTCCGACGCAGTCCCGCCTGCTGTGACTGATAGCTAATGCTATCAGAAGTCAGAACGCCGGACCTCCGGGCATCCTTTGAAAGACCTCCGCGGTGAAAGGGGGTGGGATAATGCTCAGAGTGGGCTAAAAGAGTCCCCCCTGCACTTTAAGAGCAGAGGGGATTTATTTTATCTTGATTTCGTTTAAATTATAAGGAGGTAATATCATAGTGAAAATGAGGTCATTGGTTGCCCTTGTTGTTATTCTAGGCCTTTTAGCCGGGGCGGCTATCGGCTGTGGAGAGCAGTTCCAGGGGGGGACTTTTACCGATGATGCCGACCGGCAGGTGACTATAGACGAGATGCCGGAGAGGATTGTTTCCTTTGGCCCCAGTATCACCGAGATTCTTTTTGCCCTGGGGCTGGGGGATAGGGTGGTCGGCGTCAGCGACTATAGCGACTATCCTGCCGAAGCCCAGGAAATACCCAGTATCGGCAACGCTTATTCACCGTCTATAGAGATACTGGTTGAGCTGGAGCCCGACCTGGTTTTAACCTTGGAGCATGAACAGCTCAACAGCCAGCTTGAGGCTCTGGGGATTACCTACTTGATTCTAAGCCCTGTTGATATTGACGGCATCTTTGCCAATATCGAGCTGGTGGGGGCGGTCACCGGCACCGGGGACGAAGCCGAGGCGCTTATCAATGATATGCAGGACACCATGGCCAATATACTGGCTATAGTGGAGGGTGCTCCTACGGTCAGCGTCTTCTACATAATTGATGCCAGTATGGATGTGACCATGCCCTGGACGGCCGGTCCCGGCTCCTTTATCGATGCCCTTATCACCATGGCCGGCGGGGAGAACATCGCCCATGAAGCCCCGGGTGAGTGGGCGCAGTTCAGCATTGAGGAGGTAGTCAGCGCTGACCCGGATTTCATTATCATTCAGACCATGATTGCCGGCGTGCCCACGGTAACCATAGAGACGCTGGAGGCGCACCCTATCTGGGGGAGTATGAGAGCGGTTACTCAAGGCAATGTTTTTATTATCGATGGCGACCTGGTCAGCCGTCCCGGGCCGAGGATTGTCCAGGGCCTGGAGGAACTGGCAATGCGTATTCACCACGAGCTATTTGAATAGCGGGCCGAAATAGTGTAACCTTTGGCGGGCTCACCGCTGAAAGCTACGGGGCGATAAACGAGGTGGCTGAGGTCTGTCTCCTCCTCCTGATGTGCCTGCTGACCCATATCCGCTGGCTGAGCTAGACGGGGGAGTGTTTTACCCCTTTTTATAGTTGACAAGCTGTAGTATAATATGCCAAAGTAACTAAAAGTAACCAGGTTGAATAGAGGTGTGAATAGGCGGCTGGTCTACCTCTGGGGGTAGAGTGGCTGTGTATACATATTGACACTAGGCAGTAAAATGTGCATAATATTCACAAACGTAGATAAAAATCTTATAAGGGGGAAAAGAAGATGAGAATACTGGGGAAAATCTTTATTGCGCTGACCGTGCTCGCCCTTCTCCTGGTGCCCCTGGCGGCCTGCGAAGGCCCAGCTGGGCTAACGGGGATACAGGGGGTGCAGGGACCAGCCGGACCGGAGGGACCTCAAGGACCCGAGGGACCAGCCGGACCAGCCGGACCGGAGGGAGCAGCCGGAATAGCGGGGCCTCAGGGACCCGAAGGAGACCCGGGGTCGCCCGGACCACCGGGACCACCGGGGCCGGTATACGTTCCGCCTGACCCCTTCGTCACTCCCAACCTGACCGTTACTGACGATACCATCCTGGGTACTGCTTGCGGCGACACGCTGACGGTCACTGCTACATCCACCTTCAACTGCGACGCCTTTTTCAACGAAGACGTGGACCTGGGTTCTGATAATCTCGACGATATAATTATCAATGGCCTTGCCTTCTTCAACAGCGACATAGATGTAGGTGTCGGTGCCCCTACCCTGTTCAGCATTAATGCATCTACCGGCGACACCGATATCAGCGGCACGCTAGATGTCTATGGGGCAACCATCATACATAACGCCTTAACCGTCGTAGGCAATATCAGCCTGGGTGATAGTTGCGCTGGCGATACGCTGGATGTTTGTGCTGTTACCCACTTCGGCTGCGACGTCGAAGTTTACACCGACTGTACTAACACCACCGCGGTATTCACCATTGACTCAGCCACGGGCGACACTTATGTCGCCGGCAACCTGAATGTCGTCAACTACCTGGATGTCGACCACGATGTCACCCTGGGTAGTGGTTGCGGCGACGAGCTAGCTGTCAATGCCGATGCCGACTTCTTCTGCGACGTGGAAGTTTACAACGCCGTCGCTCATTTATTCATTGAGTCGGACGACGGCAGCCTTTATATCGGCGGCACCATACCAGCTTCGCCCAACTTCTCCGTTATGGGGCCCTCGGGTAACGTCTATACCGCGGGCACGCTGACTGTTGACGAGTCTACCATTCTTGGTGATGGCACTAATTGCGCCGGCGACACGCTAACGGTCAACGGTGCTACCACCTTCAACTGCGACATAACGGTTTACGACACCGTCGGCGCTGCCGCCAGGTGGACCATTGACTCAGCCACTGGCGACCTGAGTATCGGGCTCGGCAACTTCACCGTTGCTGGGGCCACGGGTAACACCCATGTGGCCGGCGACTTTGATGTGAACACCACCATGTTCACTGTTGACGCGGCCACGGGTAACACCCATGTTGCTGGCGACTTTGATGTGGCTACCACCATGTTCACCGTTGACGATGCCACCGGCGACACCTATACCGCCGGCACGCTGACTGTTGACGAGTCTACCATTCTTGGTGATGGTACTAATTGCGCAGGCGACACGCTAACGGTCAATGGCGCTACCACCTTCAACTGCGACATAACGGTTTACGACACCGTCGGCGCTGCCGCCAGGTGGACCATTGACTCAGCCACCGGCGACCTGAGTATCGGGCTCGGCAACTTCACCGTTGCTGGGGCCACGGGTAACACCCATGTTGCCGGCGACTTTGATGTGAACACCACCATGTTCACTGTTGCCGCGGCCAGTGGTAACACCCATGTTGCTGGCGACTTTGATGTGGCCACCACCATGTTCACCGTTGACGATGCCACCGGCGACACCCATATCGCTCGAGACCTGGATGTCGATCGTGACGTGAATGTTGATAATGACCTGGTTGTCGCCCACGATGTTACCATTGGTACTCTTCCCTGCGCTGACCAGCTGACGGTCAATGCCGCAGCCCTCTTCAACTGCAACGTGACCCTGGGTAATGCTGCCGACGACCTGATAACCTTCAACGGCACAATTCAAGGATCCACACCCATGGTATTTGAGGGAACCACCGGGGGAGCGTTAGATAATTATGAGACCACATTTGCCATCACTGGCCCGGCGACGGTTGACCAGATCATCACTTTCCCCGATATGACCGGCATTGTTGTTACCACACCGGTCTTAGGAACAGCCGGCCAGATGATTGTTGTTAATGGTGCTAGCGTACCGACCTATGTGTCCATGTCTGGCGATGTCTTCATGAACAGTTCCGGGGTGACTGTCATCCAGACCGCTTCCGTAGACTCGGCTGAGATAACCAACGGCGCTATAACCAACGACGATGTCAATGCATCGGCAGCAATTCTGTGGTCTAAGATGCAGTCGCTCCCTTCGGCTAATATCCTGGTCGGCAACGGTGGCAATGTGGCTACCGCTGTTGCCATGAGCGGCGATGCCACGATTGACAATACCGGCGCGGTTACCATAGCCGTCGGCGCCATAGACTCGTCGATGATTCTGAACGACACCATACTCGATGTCGACATCAATTCGGCGGCGGGCATCCTGTGGTCAAAGATGCAAGCGCTGACCTCGGCTCATATCCTGGTCGGCAACGGCAGCAATGTGGCCACCGATGTTGCCATGAGCGGCGATGCCACGATTGACAATACTGGCGCGGTAACGGTTACCCATATCAACGGGGCACTGCTGGGCACAACCACGCCGAGTGATGCCAATCTGCTAATTGCTGATGGCACCGACTGGAGTTCTGTTGCCGTGAGCGGCGATGTCCTCATAAACAATGCCGGGGTGACTAGCATCCAGCCCGGTAGCGTAGCCCTGGGAGACCTGAACTTCAATGCCGTCGCCGCCACTATTGCTGGCGTCAAGATAGCGAGCGGTACCACGGCCATCCCTGCTGCCTATACTGCAGTTGTTACAGGGCTGGCAAATGTCACCGATGGTGTCTTGACCGTGCTGTACAACTTTACTGTGCCGGCAGGTGGTTGGATCGCTGTGTCTTGGGATACTGTTGATTTAGC
>DAOUMQ010000075.1:0-1870 GCA_034410425.1 Dehalococcoidales bacterium
TCAAAGATACATAGCGCCCTTCTAGCCACCTTTTCCCGGTGGCTTTCCAGCCCGTTCTCGTTGATGGTAACTATCTCGCCAGGCTCAATCTCCCTTAAGAATTGGGCGCCGATATGGTCAAGGGCACAGCTCTCCGAGGCGATAGCCCAGCCGCCATCAAGCGTCCCCAGGCAAAGCGGGCGGACACCAAGGGGGCCGCGGACTCCGTACAAAGCGCGGTTGGTCAAGAGGGTTAGGGAATAGGCCCCCTGAAGCCGATGCATGGCATAGCGTATCTTGTCTACCCAGTCTTTAGACGGCGAGGAGAGGATGAGGTTAGCGATAACCTCGGTATCGGTGGAGGTCTTAAAGGTATAGCCCTGGTCGGAGAGCTCCTGGTGCAGGTGCTCGGCGTTGACGATATTGCCGTTGTGAGCGATGGCGATGGCGTTTGAACCCCTGCCGACGACAATCGGCTGGGCATTGGTTACGCGGCTGGAACCCCTGGTTGAGTAGCGGTTATGACCGATGGCAATGTTACCGCCGAGTTGGCTTAAGGAATCCTCGTCAAAGACCTGGGCCACCAACCCCATGCGGGCATAGACCTGGATTTTTTTACCATCGGTGGTGGCAATGCCGGCGCTCTCTTGACCGCGGTGCTGGAGGGCAAATAAAGCAAAAAAGGTAAGTCTAGCTACATCCTCGCCAGGGGCATATACGCCAAAAACGCCGCAACTTTCGTGCAAGCTATCTGCCTCTAAATTTATTATAAACCAACCGCTAGCTAGAGGTCAAACCATTTCAGAGCAGTCCAAGCCCACTGGGGTGGGGGGAAAGAAAGCTTTAGAAGCGGAGCTTACGAGGGCGGAAAGACGATTTTCATATCTTTCCCCGCTCAGCAGCGGCCTTAAAGAACGTTTTATGTCCCACCCTAGCCCACCCTCATAGGCTTTGCCTCTAAAACTCCTGTTTCAAGGGGTGTTGTAAGAGGGTCCCACCCTCTAGGGTGGGCCGGGTGGGAAGAAAAACGTTAGGGGTGGGGAGGGTAAGAGCGTTAAAGAGGGTAAAAACCCTTTTGGGCGGGTGGGTTTGGAAAAAAACCTAGGGGGGCGTGGCCAGAGATTCAAACCACTCTATAACCACCGCCACCGCCCTCTCATCCTGCCTCAACCGGTGCCCAGCCCCCTCAACGATGACCAGCTTCTTGGGCTCGCCGGCCTTAGCATACAGCCTGCGGGCATCACCGACACTAACGGTATCATCGGCGCTGCCCTGCACCAGCAACAAAGGCCGCGGGGCAATGCCGGCTATATAGTCAATGGGGCGGACTACCTTAAAGCCGTTGAGCCATTCCTCAACCGAGGCAGGAAAGTCACTATCCCTGATGGCGCCGATACTGCGGAAATGGTCGATAAGCTCTTGAGGGTCAGCGACCCTGGTAAAGAAGCTGAACTCCGCCGGGCAGGCGCCGGCGGCCACCGCCGCTAGCCTCTTGTCCTGCGCGGCCAGATACACCGAGACCACCGCCCCGCCGCTGAAGCCGAGCAGATAAAGGCGAGACCTGTCCACCTCAGGTAGAGAAACTAGGTAATCAATGGCCGCTTTAAGGTCTCTGACCCAGCCCAGAATATCCAGGTTGCCGCCGCTTTTGCCCTTTCCCCTGAAGTTAAAAATCAGGACGGCAAAGCCGTGGCGGCAAATCTTCTCCGCCAGCAGGGCATAGCCCCTATTAGTGAGGTCGGCAACCTTGGCCGGTATACCGTGGCAGACACAAACGGTAGGATAGGGCGCATCGCCGGCGGGCAGATAAATCTGACCGATAATATTCAAGCCGTCTACTTCCAGAGTTACCGGCCTGGTCTGCATTATGTCAACCTCAAGAGAACAAAGA
>DAOUMQ010000076.1:0-2280 GCA_034410425.1 Dehalococcoidales bacterium
CCGTTTCTACGGCGGGCAGGCTCTGGTGGAGCATTTTATTGACGGGCGCGAGTTCAATGCTACCGTGCTCGGCGATAGTGTCCTGCCCGTTTCCGAGATAGATTACTCTTTGCCGGAAGGGGTGCCCAGGATTCTCACCTTTGCCGCCAAGTGGCAGCCCGATAGCCCTTACTTTAAGAGCACTAAAGTGGTCTGTCCGGCCCAAATCGAAGACGAGGAGAGGGAGAATATCGCTCAAACGGTGCTGGCCGCTTTTAGTCTGCTCGGCTGCCACGGCTACGCCCGAGTAGACATGCGGCAGGATGAAGAAGGGCAGCTCAACGTGATTGAGGTCAACCCCAACCCCGATATTTCCCCCGATGCGGGGGCGGCGCTCCAGGCCGAAGCCGCCGGCATGGCTTACCACCAATTTATCGAGAAAATTATAGAGATTGCCCTGGAGAAGGAAGACGATGACGCTAAAGATACGCCCGATGGTAAAAAGGGACAAGCCAGCCCTGATGAAGATACTGCGGGATACGCCCGAGTTCAAGCCCTCTGAGGTGGCGGTGGCTGAGGAGGTCATGGACGGCTACCTGCTTAACCCCGGCGGCTCCGGCTATCACGCCCTGGTTGCTGAAGCCGACTCAACTGTTAGTGGCTATATTTGCTATGGTCCGGCCCCAATGACGGAAAGCACCTGGGATATCTACTGGATGGCGGTGTCGGCCCAGAATCAGGGTAGGGGCACCGGCAGGGCGCTGCTGACTGGGGCCGAAGACAGGATCAAAGAGGCTAAGGGCCGGCTGATAATCATTGAGACATCATCCCAGGCGGGCTACGGAAAAACGAGGCGCTTTTACCTGAGTCGCGGTTATGAAGTGATAGCCCGCCTCCCCGATTTCTACGCCCCCGGCGATGATAAGCTTATTCTGCAAAAACGGCTGGGTTAAAGCTATGTTCCGCATCCGCAGGGTCTACGATGATATAACCCCGGCCAATAAAGAAGCCATAGCTCAGGTACAGGAGATTCTGCGCACCCAGTTCTTCGCCCTGTCCAAGAGGGACATCGCCAAGTTGCCCGAGCAGTTGCGCAACCCGTTGAAATACCGTTTCCGCTCCATTCTCTTTGTCGCCGAGGGGGCCAGGGGGCGCATCATCGGCTTTGCCCTTCTCTACCACGGGCCTATTCTCAAGTTCTGCTACCTGGACTATATCTCTGCCGCCGAAAAGAGAACCGGCGGCGGCATTGGTGGTGCCCTCTACGAGAGGGTGCGGGAGGAAGCCCTGGACTTGAAGTCCATAGGCCTCTTCTTTGAGTGCCTGCCCGACGACCCGGCTTTGAGCAAAGACCCCATTGTCCGGAAGCAGAACGCCGCCCGCCTGCGCTTCTACGAAAGATACGGCGCCCGTCCCATCGTCAATACCAAGTACGAGACGCCCCTTAAACCGGGCGGCGATAACCCGCCCTATCTGGTCTATGATGACCTGGGGCGGGGGCAGGGGCTTCCCCGGAATGCTGCCAGGGAGATTGTCCGGGCGATTCTGGAGCGGAAGTACAAGGGGGTATGCCCCCCCGACTACGTTGAGATGGTGGTAGCATCGTTTCAGGAAGACCCGGTGCGTCTCAGACAACCGAGATACGTGAAAAAGGCACCGTTACTACCAAAACGCACCATAGCGGCTGATAAGCAGGTCGTGCTTGTTATCAATGACCGGCACCTGATTCACCATGTTGAAGAACTGGGATACGTTGAATCGCCGGTAAGGATAGACTCTATTCTGGGGGAGCTGGAAAAGACGGGGCTGTTTTTAAAGGTTATGCCCCGTCACTTCTCGGAGCGGTATATCAAGAGGGTGCACGATTCCCAGTTTGTCGATTACTTCAAGAAGGTGTGCGCCAACCTTGAGCCGGGGGAGTCCGTCTACCCCTATGTCTTTCCCCTCCGCAACGCCGCCCGTCCCCCCAAAGAGCTCCCCATCCGCGCCGGATACTATTGCATCGACACCTTTACCCCGATAAACGGCAACGCCTACCTGGCCGCCAAGAGGGCCGCCGACTGCACCCTGACCGCCGCCGAACAAATCCTTGAGGGCCACCGTTTGGCCTACGCCCTGGTGCGCCCGCCCGGTCACCATGCCGGGCGCCGTTACTTCGGTGGCTTCTGCTATTTCAACTCGGCGGCTATCGCCGCCCAGCATTTGAGCACCTACGGCAAGGTGGCTATCCTTGATATCGACTATCACCATGGCAACGGGCAGCAGGACATATTCTATGAGCGCCCCGACGTCCTGACCATA
>DAOUMQ010000077.1:0-8344 GCA_034410425.1 Dehalococcoidales bacterium
TTTCGTAGGCGCAGGTGGCTTCCTCGATGATATCGGCCTCGCCAAAACCCTTCTTCACATCGCCCATGACCAGTTCCTGCAGGGCTTTTTCCCCGATGGCGCGGAAGCCGCGCGGGAAAATGTTATTGGGGATTCTCTCGTGGAGTTGAGGCGCCCCGGGCTTGGCCGCCGCCTCCATATCGTAGACGGCGGGCAGCTGTTCGTATTCTACCTCTATCAGCTCCAGCGCCTCGTTGGCGCCCTCCTCGGTATCCGCCGCCAGCAGAGCCACGGCATCCCCGACGAAGCGCACCGTGCTGTCTAAGACGGGCCGGTGATAGGGGACGCCGGCCATCCAGCCGGGGACATTCTTGTAGGTGAGCACGGCAACGACACCGGGGTAGGCCTCCGCCTTGGCGGTATCGATATTCTTGATGCGGGCGTGGGGATGGGGACTGCGCAGGACCTTTCCGTAGAGCATTCCCGGTAATTTAAAATCATCGATGTACTGGGCTCTTCCGGTGACGATGGCGCGGGCGTCCTTGCGCGGTGTCGCCTTGCCGATATGACGGTATTCTCCGCCCATTCCTATCACCTTCCCTTTCCAGCTACTTCCAGAATGGCTTTAATAACCAGATACTGACTGCCACAGCGGCAGTAGTGTCCGGCCAGCTCTTGCTTTATTTCCTCTTCCTTGGGCGAGGGGTTTTTATCCAACAGCGCTTTGGCGCTCATGATTATTCCCGGCGTGCAGAACCCGCATTGAAAGGCGGTATTATCGATGAAGGCCTGCTGGATGGGGTCTAGTTCCCCGGTCTTGGCGTCCTCCAGGCCCTCGATGGTGGTTATGTTCTTACCATCGCACTCCACGGTCAGCGTCATGCAGGATAAAATTGCCTCTCCGTCCATGATAACGGTGCAGGCCCCGCAGGAGCCGTGGTCGCAGGCTATCTTGGTGCCGGTGTAGCCCAGCGTCTCGCGGAGGGTATAGGCCAGCGTGTGGTCGGGGTTGACGTCCTTTCCCACGACAAGCTCGTGCCTCTTCCCGTTCACGGTGAGTCTGATGGTGTTCTCCTCTTGCATGGCATCTCCTAGCTTGGAATTTAAGCCCCTGCCCCGGAATTGGCTTTGATCCCCCGACCCCACATTTTAATACAGTCAGGGCGGGAAAGCAAAGTAAAACTAAATAGGGCCGAGGGTTTATCTCAGGCCCTGTTCTTTATCTCTGTATCAGATCCGTTTGAACAAGTATGAAAAATATGATATGATACACTAATCATATTCTTTAGGGAGGTAAGTGCCATGAAAAGCGGACCATTCGAGGCAGGTGCTCCTAAGTTTTATGGCTCGACAACCGTCGGTGAGCGCGGCCAGGTGGTCATCCCTGCCGAAGCACGCCGGGATTTCGAAATAACGCCAGCGACCAAGCTGCTTGTCTTCGGCAGCCGGGGGCACGGTGGCATCATGCTGACCAGGGCTGAAACCGTTTCAAAATTTATCACCATGGCTAGCGGAATGCTGGAAAGGCTAGAGGCGCTGCAAAAGTCGCTGCAAGAGGAAGGTGAAACGCGTGGAAGTAATTAAAGCCAGGAATCTGGTAAAGAAATTCGGCAAGCTGGAGGCGGTGAAGGGCGTCTCTTTCGACGTCCGGAAGGGCGAGATATTCGGTTTCCTGGGCCCCAACGGCGCCGGCAAAACGACCACCATCAACATGCTCTGCACCCTGCTCGCCCCTACCGGAGGGGAGGCGATAGTCAACGGCTTCAACATAATCAAAGAGCGCGACCAGGTACGGAGCTCAATCGGCTTGGTCTTTCAGGAACCGACGCTGGACGACTATCTGACGGCGGAACAAAACCTGCGTTTCCATGCCTATGCTTACAGTATTCCCAGGGAAACCATGGAGCCACGGATGAAGGCATTGCTGGAAATGGTAGAACTATGGGATAGAAGGAAAGAGAAAACCGATACCTATTCCGGGGGCATGAAACGCCGTTTGGAGATTGCCCGCGGTCTGTTGCATCACCCCAAGGTATTGTTTCTGGACGAACCCACGTTGGGGCTCGACCCGCAGACCAGAAGCCGTATCTGGAACCATATCCATGAATTACGCAAAAAGGAAAACCTGGCCATATTCATGACCACGCATTATATGGACGAGGCCGAGAACTGCGACCGTATTGCTGTTATCGACTACGGCGAAATCGTGGCGCTGGATACGCCCGATAAGCTCAAGGATGATTTTGGCGGCGATGTGGTAACGATAAAGACAGGGGACAACGACAAAGCGGTAGGCCTGCTCAAGGAGCAATACAACCTGGAGCCGAAACAGGAAGACGGAATGATAAGATTTAGCGTGCCCCACGGTGAGGAATTCCTGCCCGGCTTCGTTGCCGGCTTCCCCATGCCTCTTATTTCCATTGGCCTGCGTCGGCCAACGCTGGAAGACGTCTTCCTCAAGCTCACCGGCCGCGCCATCAGGGAGCAGGAAGTAGACCAGATGCAGAACCTAATGAAAAGAAGAATGAGAATGAGAGGGCATTAAGCAGAAATGAAAAAGTTTTTTCATTCGATATGGGTGATAGCCTATAGGGAGTTCCTGCGCTTTATACAGGACCGGGCGCGCCTGATCTCCTCTTTTACTATGCCGGTTCTATTCCTGGTGATATTCGGCGCCGGCTTCGGCGAGCTCATCGGCCAGATGATGCCGGGGGTGGACTACCTCCAGTTCATGTACCCGGGTATCCTAGCCATGACGGTGCTTATGACCTCGATAATGTCCGGAGTGTCGATTGTGTGGGACAGGGAGTTCGGTTTCCTCAAGGAGGTGCTGGTCTCGCCCTTAAACCGCAGCGGCATACTTATGGGCAAAGCTACCGGTGCCGCCGGTATTGCTATCATGCAAGGTATCATCATGCTGGTGATTGCCCCTATTGTGGGCGTTTCTCTCAGCTGGGGAATAGTGCTCAGCTTGATTCCGCTGATACTAGTTCTTTCTATGTCCCTATCGGCGATGGGTCTCCTCATTGGCGCCCGCATGCGCTCCCAACAGGGCTTCCAGCTTACTATGCAGTTGGTGATATCCCCGATGATGTTTCTCTCCGGCATCTTTTTCCCGCTGACCAATGTGGCTACCTGGATGGAGGTGCTTTCCAAGATTAACCCGGTTACCTATGCTATTGATGCCATCCGCCAGGTCTTTCTGGGCAGCCAGGTTGCCGGGGTAACCATATTTGGCCATACCATGGGTATCGTGGAGTCGGCGCTGCTGGTTCTGGCCGTGGGCGTAGTACTACTCATCGGGGCTATCTGGTCGTTTAACCGACAGGAGTAGCCGGATGACTTACTGATAGCCTTTTTTATCTCCGTATCAAATCAGCGGCCTATTTCACCAGCTCCTTGAGTTTGGCCGTCAGCGCCGGCAGGACCTCTTTGTAATCGGCGACGATGCCGAAGTGGGCGACGTTGAAGATATTGGCCTCTTTATCGTTATTGATAGCCGCGATGTATTTTGAGCCCAGACATCCGCCGATATGCTGTATGGCGCCGGAGAGGGCCACGGCTATGTAGAGCTTGGGGCTGACCACCTTTCCCGTCTGGCCTATTTGGAGCGTCATCGGCGCCCAGCCCTCATCGCAGGCGGGCCGGGTAGCGCCGACAGCGCCGCCCAGAACCTTAGCCAGCTCCTTTAGCATATCGAAGTTTTGGGCGCTGCCCATGCCGCGCCCGCCGCTGACGACTACCTCGGCGTCCTCCAGCTTCACCCCCTCCACCTCCTCTTTTATCCGCTCGATAACCTTGACCTTAAGCGCCGAAGGGTCGAGCTTGCCGGCTACGGGGATAACCTCGCCCTTCCGGGCGTCATCACGCTTGGCCGGCGGCACCGTTTTGGCTCTTATTGTCGCCATCTGAGGGCGGGCCGTCTTCGATACCATGGTGGCGTGGGCGTTGCCGCCAAAGACGGGCCGGGTCGAGACCAGCATTTTGGCCGAGTCAAGAGATAGCTCCAGGCAGTCCATGGCCAGCCCGCCCCCCAGGCGACCGTTCAGTCGCGGGGCTAAATCAGTACCGATATCGGTATGCCCCAGGAGCACGATAGAAGGCGGGTCTTTCTGGCAGAGGTCGGCGGCTACTTGGGTGTAGGCGTCGGAGTTATAGCTATCGAGGAGACTGTCTTCGGCGACGTAGACCTTGTCGGCGCCATAGGCGATTGCCTCTTTCCCCAGGCTATTTGCTTTGCTCCCCATCAGCAGGGCGCTCAAGCCCTCGCCCAGCTCATCGGCCAGCTTTCGGCCAATTCCGAGGAGCTCTATAGTGATTGGCGCCAGCTTCCCCTCGGCGATTTCACCACAGACCAGAACACCTTTATTATCCATTTTCACACCCTCCGTTTATTCCATACTCACAGCAGTTTGGCCAGCTTGGCGGCCAGGTTTTCCGCCGCCTGGCCGGGGCTGTCGCCGCTAATCATCTCGCACTCGGTCTTTCGGCTGGGCACGGAGAGGCCGGTGACCTCGGTGTGGGCCTTAGCCTTGTCCAGCTCGGCGGCCTCGGCTCCGATATCGGCCGCCTTCCAGACGGGGACCTGGGTGCGGGCGGCAATCATGATGCGCATTCCAGCGGGAAGACGGGGCAGACCGAGCTCACTGCTGACGGTAATCAGGCTGGGCATAGGGGCCTCCAGCACTTCATAGCCGTCCTTAACTATCCGCTTGACCTTGAGTTTCTTGTCGGCGGCCTCGATATCGCTGGCCAGGGTAACCACCGGGATGCCCAGTATCTCGGCCAGGATAGAGCCGACCTGGCCGTTGCCCCAGTCGGCGGACTGCCGGCCGCAGAGGACCAGGTCGTAGGCGCCGATTTTCGCGATGGCTTTGCCCAAAACATAGGCGATGCCGAAGCTGTCCAGGTCTTCGAAGGCTTCATCCTGGAGAACGAAGCCTTCGTCGGCGCCCATAGCTACGGTGTGCTTCACCACCTCGGCAGCCTGCGCCGACCCCAGGCTTATCACCGTTATCTTGCCGCCTTGCTTGTCCTTGAGCCGGCAGGCCGCCTCGACGGCTCGCTCGTCAAAGACGCTTATCACCGGCGGCACTCCCGGGGGAGGAATGACCTTTTTGGCCGCGGGGTCAATCTTGAATTTGGCCGGCGGTATCTCGGGGTCGAGCACCTGTTTTACGCAGACGATAATATTCATATTCCCCTCCTAATTTAAGGCTGCTTCTTGATGGCGGCATCAACCAGTTCAACGAGGTCTCTTGCCTTCAGCGAGTCCTTGATTTCTTTGTGTTCAATGCTCTCCTCGAACATCTGCAGGCAGTAGGGGCAGGCGGTGACCACGGTATCGGCGCCGGTCTTGAGGACGTCTTCAAGGCGCATCTGGTTAATCTTGGTGGTGCCGGGCTGTTCCTCTATCCACATCAGCCCGCCGCCGCCGCCACAGCAGAAGCTGTTTTTCTTAGAGCGCTCCATTTCCTTGAAGTTGGCCCCGGGGATGGCCTGCAGTGCCTGGCGCGGCTCCTGGTAGACGCCGTTATAGCGGCCCAGATAGCAGGGGTCGTGATAAGTGATTATAGAATTAAGCTCCTGGCTAAGCTTCAATTTGCCCTGCCTGATTAAATCGGCGATGAGCTGGGTATAGTGGACCACCTTGAAATTGCCGCCGTAGCTGGGGTACTCGTTCTTGATGGTATTATAGCAGTGGGGACAGGTGGTAACAATCTCTTTGATGCCGTGTTGTTTAAAGGTTTCGATATTCTGCTCGGCCATCATCTGGAACTGGAACTCATAGCCGGCCCTTCGCGCCGGGTCGCCACAGCAGGTCTCGCCGTCACCCAGCACGGCGAAATCGACCCCGGCCGCCTTCAGCACCCTGGCCATAGCCAGGGTGGCCGCGACATTGCGCTCAACCAGGGCCCCGGTGCAGCCCACCCAGAAAAGGGTCCTGGCTTTATCGCCCTCGGCCAGTATTTTAATCTCCAGGCCGCTCGTCCAGTCGCCCCGCAATCTCAGCGATTGGACGCCAGCCCAGGGGTTGCCCCTCGACTGCAGGTTTCGGAGCATGAGCTGGGCGCTTTCCGGCATCCTGTTCTGCGAAAGCACCAGGTTTCGCCTCAGCTCGATTATCTTGCGGACGTGCTCTATGCTGACCGGGCATACCTCCTGGCAGGCGCCGCAGGTGGTGCAGGCCCAGATTTCCTCCTCGGTGACAACGTCGCCTATCATTTTGACCTTGTCTTCCGCCTTGCCCGCCAGCAACTCAGGCCCCGTCTCCAGCAGGTGCTCTTTCAGGTTGAGCACCACCTCTCGGGGCGATAGGGACTTGCCGCTGAGCTGGGCGGGGCAGCTGGCGTGACAGCGCCCGCAGACGGCGCAGGCATAAAGGTCAAGCAGGTCCTTCCAGGTAAAGTCTTCAATCTTGGCGGCGCCGAAGTACTCCGCCTCTTCGAGGGGGATGGGTTTGAGCACCACCTTTTGTCCCAGCGGCCGGAAGAGGATATTAAAGGGGGAGACCAGGATGTGCAGGTGCTTGGAGCGGGGGATATAGACCATGAAGCCGATAATCACCAGGTAGTGCAGCCACCACATTGCCTGGTAGACTGCCTCCAGGGTGCCCTGGGCAAGCCCGCTTCCACTCAAGTAACCGGCCAGCGCCGACCCCATTGGGGGCCAGGAGGCGTTAATGTCGTGGGCGGCATAGCCGAAGCCGACCACGGTGACATTGAGCGCCATAAGGACGAAGACCAGAATCAGGATGATGCCGGCCTCGGCCGAGGCCTCCAGTCTCTCCGGCCTGATTATATAACGCCTGACAGCCGCCATGACCAGGGCTATTGTTACCAGCACCCCGGCAACATCCAGGATGGAGAAATAGGCTACCTCAAAGCTGGTGCCCTCAATGGCCGCCGAAGCGCCGAAGCCCCCGGCCAGGCCGATAAAGATGATGTAACTTAAGAGGAAGAGGCTGAAGCCCCAGAACATAAGGGCGTGCCCGATGCCGGCTATGTCCTTCCTGGTGACGGTCTTCAGGTTGCACCACTGGGGGATGACCTCGACCAGCATATTCTTGATTCTCTGACCTATGCTGTCGAAGCGGTTTTCCGCCTTCCCCAGGCGCATGAGGCGGAAGAGGAGATAAAGCCTCTGGGCGAATAGGCCGGCGGCGATGGCGAACAAGACCCAGAAAATGGCATAACCCGGAATACCCCAATAGCTTGCGCTAACCGGTGACACGTTCACCTCCTATAGTGCCCCCCGAATAGATTTATGGCTTTATTCTTCTTTGCCCTTTCTGGCTATAGTCCTCGCCTCCTCGGGGAGGGGAGGCGGGACCGGCTCATCAGCCGAAAGCTTCTTCACCGCGGCAAAGCGGGAAGGGCAGACCTCAAGGCAGGTGCCGCACTTGATGCACTTATCCTGGTCGATGACGTGAATCAGGCCCTTGCCGCCGTCAATGGCTTCCACGGGACAACTCCGGCCGCAAATCATGCAGGCCTGGCACTTCTCCGGGTCGATATAATACGAGGGCGCCTCGCTCAGTAACGATTCCACCTCTTCGGTGGTGAAAAGCTTATCGTATTCCTCTTCGGCAGGCAGGCGCGACGCCAGCTTATCCTTTTTCTCCAGCTTGATGTAGGGGACCATTTTCCTGACTTCTTCCAGTCGGGACTTTAATTCAGCTCGGTCGGTGCCTTCACTGCTGCCCAGAGGCCCCAGCTTCTTAATCTGGTTGGCGAATTCGGTCATAATTTCGGCGTACTGGATGCCTTCCCCGGCCGATACCCAGGCAATCCTTAATCTATCGGGGTTTATGCCGATGTGCTCCAGCAGTTTTTTAGCCAGCTTGGTCATGCTCAAGGCATCGAAGTTTCCCTGGGTATTATAGTGGCAGTCGTTGAGGTGGCAACCACCGATAAACACCCCGTCGGTCCCGTTGGAGAAAGCCCGGAGCACGAAAGACAGGTCGACCCGGCCCGAGCACATAACCCTGATTACCCTGATGTAGGGGGGGAACTGATAGCGGGAGACCCCGGCCAGGTCGGCGCCGCCGTAACAGCACCAGTTACACAGGAAACCGATGATATTTGGTTTAAACTCAGTTACTGCGCTCAAATTAGCTAACCTTTTTAGCCGGTAACCCCGGCTTTCTCTTTTTCTTTAACGGGGGCGGCGGCATCGACCTGGCTTATTATCTCGGCGTCGGTATAGTGCTTGAGCGAAATAGCCCCCGTCGGACACTTGGAGTTACAGAGACCGTCTCCCTTGCAGAGGACGGGGATAACCGAGGCCTTCTTGCCCTGCTTGGTCTCCTTAAACTCTATGGCGCCATAGGTGCAGGCCGAGATACAGGCGCCACAGCCGATGC
>DAOUMQ010000078.1:0-5621 GCA_034410425.1 Dehalococcoidales bacterium
GCAGGCTATGGCCTCCACCACCCCAGCCCCAGCCCACATGTGCCCCATCATCGATTTATTGCTGCTAATGGGCAGGCTCCGGCTCCGCTCCCCAAAAAGGCTCTTTATCGCCCGCGTCTCGGAGAGGTCGTTCAGCACCGTCGACGTGCCGTGGGCGTTGATATAATCAATCTTATCAATAGTTATGCCGGCATCATCGAGCGCCATCTTCATACAGCTGGCCGCCCCCACGCCTTCGGGGTCGGGGGCGGTGATATGATAGGCATCGCTGTTAAAGCCGTAGCCCAATATCTCGCCGTAAATCCTGGCTCCCCGGCTCAAGGCAAGCTCCAATTCTTCAAGTATGACCACCCCCGCCCCCTCGCCGATAACAAAGCCGTCGCGCTCCTTGTCAAAGGGGCGGCTTGCCTTCTCCGGCTCATCGTTTCTGGCCGTCATCACCTTCACCGGCTCCAGCCCGGCAAAGACAAGGGGTCTGATGGCCGCTTCAGCCCCGCCGGCAATCATGGCATCGACATCGCCGTGCTGGATAACCCGGGCGGCATTGCCGATGGAATGCGTCCCCGAGGCACAGGCGGTCACCGAGCACATATTGGCCCCGCCGGCACCGAACTCTATGGCGACCTGTCCGCTGGCCATATTGCAGAGGAAACTGGGGACAAAGAAGGGGGAAATCTGCTGGCGGGAGCCTTCAAGCAGAAGCTGGTGGTTCTTCTCGATGCTGGCTATGCCCCCCATGGCCGTCCCCACCGAGACCCCCACCCGCTGGCTGTTGGCGGCGTCTATCTTTAAGCCGGAATCCTCCAGCGCCATCCTGGCGGCGGCCAGGGCAAAGTGGATGAAGCGGTCGCCCCTCCTGGCCAGCTTGCGGCCGATGAAATCTAACGGCTTAAAGCCCTTTACCTCGGCGGCGACCCTGGTCCTGAAATCGCTGGCATCAAAGGCGGTAACCGCCCCTACCCCCGATTTCCCCTGGCATAGAGCCTGCCAGCTCGCTGCCACCCCTATACCTAAAGGGGTCACCATCCCCAGTCCGGTTACCACTACCCTTCTCTTCATTTAAGGGCTTCCTTGCTTATCTTGCCGTCAGCGGTTCTGGGCAGGGAATCGGCAAAGACTATCTCTCTGGGCACCTTGTAATTAGCCAGGTGCTCCAGGCAAAACTTCTTTATATCATGCTCGCTGATCTCCGCGCCGGGTTGAAGCCTGATGAAAGCCTTGGGAATCTCACCCCTCAGCTTATCGGCGACCCCCACCACCGCCGACCCGGCCACCTGGGGGTGGGTGCTCAACACCTCTTCAATATCGCTGGGATAGATATTCTGCCCCTTGGCGATAATCATATCCTTCTTCCTGCCCGCGGAGAGAAACAGGCGGCCGTCCTTATCAACCCGGCCGATATCACCGCTATGGAGCCAACCGTTCTTCATTACCTGAGCCGTAGCCCGGGGATTTTGGTAATAGCCCCTCATCACCGGCCCCCTGACCACTATCTCCCCCGTCTGGCCTGTCGGTAGCTCCCTGCCCTCATCATCAACTATCCTCAGCTCCCAGCCGGGCAATGGCCTGCCCACCGAGCCGGCCTCTCCCCTGCCGTCAAGGGCCGTGCAGGTAACGTGAGCCGCCGATTCGGTCATGCCCCAGAAGTTGACCGGCGTCAAGCCCAGACACCGCTTGACCTTACGGGCAATATCGGCCGGCATAGCCGCCCCGGCCGTGCCCCAGAGACGGAGAGAGCTTAAATCGTGCCTCATCCCCCCGCTCTCAACGGCGCTGACTATCAGGGCATGGATAAAGGGCACCCCCATAAAGATGGTCGCCTTCTCCCTCTCGATAAGCCGGAACAGGCTGTCCATAGATATCCCGGACAGGATCACCACCCGGCTACCTTTATTAATCGCCGTCAACATTACTACCACCAGGCCGAAGGCATGGTGCATGGGCAGGGCAAAGAGCACCACGGTATCTTTATCCGTCTGCTCAAAGCTATCGCCCGATATAGCCGCCTCCCTGACCAGCGCCTGATGAGACATCATCACCCCCCTGGGGTGAAAGGCGGGCCCCGAGCTATAGGCGATGTGGGCGATGTCATCAGGCTCCAGCTTGACCTCAACCGCCGGCGAGGCACTCCTGGTCATAATCTCCTCATAGGAGAGGAACTGCTCCCCGCACCTGGAACTCAAGTCTATAACCCGCTCTACAGATTTAAAGCGGGGCAGGGCTGGAATCAACGGCTCCAGCCAGGGGCTTTCCGCTATCAGCACCCTGGGTTGAGAGTCATCAAACAGAGAAGCTAGCTCGGTAAACTTATACTTGGGGTCTAAAAGGGCGGCGATGCCCCCGACCTTGACCACCCCGAAGTAAGCGGTAACAAACTCGGGGCTGTTGGCCAGCAGCATGGCTACCCGGTCGCCCTTGCCTACCCCCATTGCCGTCAGGGCATTGGCTACCCTGTTGGAGTCTTCGTCGAGGCGGGCGTAGGACAACTTCCGCCTACCCATAACAAGAGCCGTCTTCTCTCCGTAGCGCTTGGCCGCCCTCTCCAGCATCCACTTCAGGTTCAATGGCTATCTTCCTCCAGTATAACCCTGGCATCCACCGCCAGGGCGCCATCGCTGTAGGCAAAGATAGGGTTGAGGTCAAGCTCTTTCACCGCAGGATTGTCTTCCACGAAAGCGGAGACCTTGAGCAGTAGCCCCTCCAGGTAAGGCACGTCCACCGCCTCCTGCCCCCGATAGCCTTCCAGCAGGGGATAGCCCTTTATCTCCCTGACCATCTCGGCGGCATCCCTCTCGGTGAGGGGGACAAGGCGGAAGGAGACGTCCTTGAGCACCTCCACCAGGACTCCGCCCAGCCCGAACATAAGCACCGGGCCGAACTGCTCGTCCCGGGACATGCCGATAATCACCTCAACGCCGGGGCGGGCCATCTTTTGCACCGCCACCCCCTGAATCTTAGCCCCGGGGCGCTGCTTTTTCACCTTAGCCAGGATGTCGTCGTAGGCTTGGCTCACGTCATCGGCTGTCCCCAGCCCCAGCTTAACCCCGCCGGCATCGCTCTTATGCACGATATCCGGTGAGGCTATCTTCAAGGCTACCGGCCAGCCGAGCTCCTGGCTTATAGATATTGCCTCCTCCTTAGAAACGGCCAGCCTGGTCTCGACAACGTCTATGCTAGCCTTTTTAAGGAGCTGTTTGGCCTCAACCTCGTTTAAGACCGTCCTGCCCTCGCTCCTGGCCCTATCTATTATCGGTTGATTTGTAGCCAAAAACACCCTCGCTTTTTAAGAAGTAAAACTTAATTAGTGTAGCAGATTTTGCCACCTTTGCAAAGCAAACTAGTGCCCCGGCAGGGACTGCGACCCGACCGATTAAAAGGTGACCAGAAACACCCTAAAGAGTGACAAAACTCACTTTGCTAGCTTCCAGCCCTTGTGCTACAATATAACAGCCATGAAAATGATAGGCTTTAGGTACCTGCTGGCGGCACTGCTCATAGTATGCCTTCTGGTGGGCGGTAGCTGTGCACTGAACGGCATAGACGACTCATCGCCCACCGACTTAGCGGGAACCCCACTCGACCCCGACTGGACGCCGCCGGGTATAGATATCCAGGCCACCGAGCTGCCCTCCATCGCCGATGTGGTGGCTTTAGTCAGACCATCGGTAGTAGCCATCAATACCGAGTACGTCGGCTATGATATCTTCAACCGCCCCTACCAAGAGCAGGGGGCGGCCTCGGGGTGGATTATAGATGAAGACGGGCTTATCGTAACCAACAATCACGTGGTAGAGGGAGCCACCAGTGTCACCGTAACCCTGGCCGACGGCAGGACCTTCCCCGCCCAGACCATACGCACCGACTGGCTGAGCGACCTGGCCATAATCGAGGTCGACGCCCACGACCTGCCGGCGGCAGAAGTGGGCAATTCCGACAGTTTAAGGGTGGGCGACTGGGTAGTGGCTATCGGCAACTCGCTGGGTATGGGGATAAGCGCCACCAAGGGCATCGTCAGCGCCCAGGGCATTTCTCTCTCCGTATCCGAGGGGCAGACCCTGGACGACCTTATTCAGACCGATGCCGCCATCAACCCCGGCAACAGCGGTGGGCCGCTGGTGAATATGTACGGTCAGGTAATCGGCATCACCAGTATCAAGGTTTCCCAGGTGGGCGTCGAAGGAATGGGCTACGCCATAAGCATCAACACGGCGATACCGATTATCCAGCAGCTGGTCTGGCAGGGATATGTGACCCGCCCCTGGCTCGGCGTCGTTCTCTATACCGTCGACCAGTATGCGGTCTTCAGGTATGACCTGGCGGTAGATAGCGGGGTGCTGGTTACCGAGGTAGCTGTTTCCAGCCCGGCCGCTGAAGCCTGACTCCAGGCCGGTGACGTTATCACCAGCTTTGACGGCGAAGAGATGACCACCGCCGCGGGACTGATTCTAGCCATACACTCCGCCCAGATTGGGCAAACGGTAGAAATAGTTTTCTGGCGGGGCAATTCCCAGTATACCGTCTACGCCACGCTTGAGGAAAACCCGCCGCCTTAAGCCAGCCGCTTAACCCCCAGAGTTATCTCATGGCCGCTTAAATTATGGCTTTCGGTAAAAGCGTCTTCCTGCGGAGCCCCCTCAACCAGCTCCCGGGAGAGCGTTTCCTGTCTGATATAGTCGGCAAAGTCGGATATAACCTGCTTTATATAATCGTCACCCTGGTAGTAGCTAACTATATGGTCGGCGATGTCAAAGCCGGCGGAACGGCGCATGGTCTGCAGTCTCCTCACTATCTCCCGCGCCACCCCCTCGGCCACAAGCTCAGGGGGAATCTCCTTGGGAATAGCCACCGAGTGCCCGCCCTCAGAGACGACCTCGTAACCAGGTTTGGTCAGCTCGGCTTCACTATCAGCTAGCTTTAGCTCTTTGACATTAAGCTCTTCCAAAATCTGGGGCTTTAACCGCTCCAGGACTTTCTTTTCCCCGCTGCCGGCTACGCCGACGACAAGGTGGGACAGAGGTTGCCTTACCTTGATGCCGGCCTGACTTCTAGCCGCCCGCCCCAGACTGCATACCTTCATCGCCAGACGGGTATCAGCTGATAGCTTCTTATCAATCTTGGCCTTATCGGCCACGGGAAAGTCGGCCAGGTGCACGCTATCGGGGGCATCGGGTAAGGCGGCAACGACCAGGTTCTGATAGAGCGCCTCGGCCAGGAAGGGGGTAAACGGCGCCAGCAGTTTGGTCAGCGCCACCAGGCACTCATAGAGGGTGGTATATGCCGCTAGCTTATCGGCATCGCTCTCGCTCTTCCAGAAACGCCGCCGGCTGCGGCGCACATACCAGTTGGACAGGTCGTCAACGAAAGCCTCTATCTTCCGGCCCGCCTCGGTGGGGTTATAGCCGTCCAGCCCGCCGTCAACGCCGGCGATGAGCTGGTTAAGCTCGGAGATAATCCAGCTATCAAGCTCCGATGGCTGTAACTTTGCCCCTTTTGTTCCGGGGGTAAAACGGTCGATATTGGCATAGGTAATAAAGAAGGAATAGACATTCCACAGGGTTGATAAAAAGCGGCGGCTTACCTCAGCCACCATAGCCTCATCAAAGCGGTAGACATTGCCCGCC
>DAOUMQ010000079.1:0-5685 GCA_034410425.1 Dehalococcoidales bacterium
GCCTTTGGGGCTTCACCCCTTTTCCCTGGCTAACCCGGGGATAAGCGGTTTTGACGCCTATGAGGCCGATACCGAGTTTTTAGAAGACCTGCACCGGGCATCCGCCGACAGCCGGAAACTCGATGCCTGGATAAAGGAGTGGGTCATAGACTGCGCCACGCCGGAAGATTACCTTAATAAACTGGGCAGCCAAAGGGTAAAAGCCCTGCAAAAGATAGCTATTGCCGGTTCGGAGCACCCGGACTTTTCATCATTACCTGAACCAGAGCCAGAATACAGCCCCGAAGAAATGATGCTGCTCGTGGCCGCCAGGGAGATAACCAGGAGCGTGCTGGAAAGCAAACACAGAAACATCCTTATGGGCGCCGGCTCTAGAGCGGTTGCCGTTTTACTGGCCTATTATCAGCTAAGAGCCGAAGGCTAGGAACTGGCGCTCATTACCGGCAACGGCCAGGTTGGCTACCAGCCCCAACCGGCCGAGCTGGCCATACCAAGCGTGGCCGGGGTATTCAGTGCCAAAATGCTGACCGATACCATAAACGCCCAGGGAGTATTCGTCAGCGGCAGGAACAATCAATGCCTCAGTGTGCTCGGTGCCGGACAGATTGACCGCAACGGAAACCTTAATTCTACCACCACCGCCGAAGGTCAGTTCCTGGTTGGTTCCGGTGGAGCCAACGATGCCGCCAATGCCCGGGAAGTGCTCGTAATCCTCAATCAATCAAAAGAGCGCTTTGCCCAAACCCTGCCCTACATCACCTGCCCGGGGGACAGGGTAACCACCGTGGTATCGACCATGGGCGTTTTCAGCAAAGAAATCGGCAAGGCGGAATTGTACCTTGTAGCATGCCTCCCCGACCCGGAATTACCAGCCCTGGAAGAGAGGATAAAAAGGGTGCGGGACAACTGCGGCTGGCCCCTCAAGCTGGCCGATAAGGTTGAAGAGGTAGCCAAACCGACAAAAGATGAGTTAAAATTGCTGCGCTGGCTGGTGCCCTTGCCCTCATGAGCTTACAATAGCCATCTGGTGAGCTACTAACAAAGGAGGCTTCTATGGCCGGGCCGCTGGAAGGTATTCGAGTCCTGGAGTGCGGTGGTTATCTCAGTGCTCCTTCGGCCGGCTACATGCTGGGTGACCTGGGGGCTGAAGTAATCAAGGTAGAAGACAGGGTCAAAGGAGACCCGGTCCGGGGTATGTCTTCCACCTTTGGTAGAGGCATGATTATGCCCGACGGCACCAACATTCTCTTTGAAACCGCCAATAGAAATAAGAAAAGCATAACGCTGGATTTAAAAAAGGAAAAGGGGAAAGAACTACTATACCGTCTGGTAGCCAAATCAGACGTATTCTGCACCAACTACTCCCGCTCCGCCATTGATAGCCTGGGTATAGATTACCCGACCCTCAAGAAGCATAACCCCAAACTTGTTTACGGTTTGGCCACGGGCTACGGTTCACTGGGGCCCGAGAGCGAGAAACGCGCCTTCGATACCATCGCCCAGGCACGCTCAGGGATTATGGGTACTATCGGTGAGCCGGATGGTCCCCCCTTGCAGATAGCCGGGGCGATATTTGACCAGGTGACGGGGACACTCCTGGTAAACGGCATATTAGCCGCTCTGATAGCTCGAGACAAAAAGGGGACCGGCCAGGAGGTTGATGTCTCCCTGCTCGGCTCCGGAATACACATGCAGGCGTATAACATCAACGTGGCCCTGCTGCGCGGGCGTCCGATGCCAAAGCCCTCCCGAAAGACGCTTAAAAATCCCCTGGCCAATCACTACCAATGCGCCGATGGCAAGTGGTTACTCTTGGCCGAGCCCCAGTCCGACCGGTTCTGGCATAACTTTTGCCTCGCTCTGGGCATCGGAAAACTGGAAAAAGACGAAAAATTCGCCACCGCCAAAGACAGGCGCGATAATTTCCTGGAGCTTGCCGCCGCTCTGGAGAAGGCATTTAAGACCAAGACCAGAGACGAGTGGATAAGCATTCTGCAGGCCAAGGGCGGCGGCATCGCCTTTTCCCCCGTCCTTGAGCTGACCGAACTGCCTTTAGACCCCCAGGTATTGGCTAATGAGTATATTACCGAAGTCGACCATCCCACCCTGGGCAAGGTCAGAACGATAGGTATCCCCATCAAGTTTAGCCAGACGCCGGCCCAGATTAAAAGCTGTGCCCCAAACTTCGGCCAGCACACCGAAGAGGTGCTGATGGATATCCTCGGTTACAGCTGGGAAGAGATACAGACACTGAAGGACGAGGAAATAATCTAGAGATTTAGAGCGTCCGGCCGGACTTTAGGAGAAAACAATGGAAATCAGGGTTAAGCAAAAGCGTATCGACGAAGACCGCTTTCTGGAAATGCGCCAGGAGGTGCTGGCCCAATGGCCGACGGGTAAGGAAGTAGACCTTGAGGAGGCGGTAGCCTACCAGCTGAGTTTGCCGGAAAGCAAAAACTTCATGAAGGTTACCGAAAGGGCGCGTCAGGAAGGGAAAACCCTTATCTGGCCCAGAGCCGGAACCCCAGTCCTTGAGGACGAGATTGCCCTGGTCAAGACCCTGGTAGAGGCCGGCATACGCCACATTCCGGTGACCATCGATAGCTATACCCGTTTGCTACAGTTTGAAAAAGCTCAGCAAGCCCTGGAGGAGTCAATTAAGACCGGCCGCCCCATGCTCAACGGCTATCCCATCGTCAACCACGGCGTTAAGAAGACCAGAAAGGTGGTGGAAAGCGTTGAGGCCGCTTTTGTCCCTAGAGGCGCCGGCAAACTGGCCATGGAAATCGCTCTTGCCTCAGGTATGACGGCAGCCGGAAAGAGCTCTCTCTTTGAATTTGGTAGCTACGAGAAAAAGACCACCCTGGAAGAATGCTTTGAACGCAGCCAATATACGGACAGGCTGGCCGGATATTACACCGAAAGAGGCGCCATAATATCCACGGATATCCATGGACTTGTACCATCCGGTGTCTTTCCCTTCAGTGTCAACATAGCCTGTATAATCATAGACTCTCTGGTCGCTGCCGAGCAGGGGGTTAAAAGCATAATGCCCCAGACCCACTGTTTGGGACACATGGCGCAGGATATAGCCTGGATGAGGCTGATACCAAGATTGATGAGGGAGTACCTGGGCAGATTTGGCTATAAGGACGTTGTGGTTCCGGGCATACTGGCCAATCAGATTCCTCTTTTCCCGGTGCCGCAGGGAATGGGTGGGGCGTTCGCCTATCTCAACTATACGGCCATGGTGGCGGCACTGGCCGAGGCAGAGGCAGTCTTTGTCAGGACCATTGATGAGGGAGCCGGTGTGGCCACCAGGGAGAGCCACGCCCTCAGCTATGAGTCGGCAAACTGGATTCTGAATGTGGTCAGGACGCAAAGGATTAAATTTGAGATTGAGGCTGTGGAGACAGAAGAGAAGGTAACCGAGGTGGAAGTGAGGGCAATACTTGATAAGGTCCTGGAGCTCGGCGATGGTGATATCGTCATTGGCTCAATAAAGGGGGTTGAAGCTGGGGTGATTGATTCACCATTCAGCCCTAATATCAATATCAAAGACAAGGTGCTCGGCGTCAAGGATGTTACCGGAGCCTGCCGCTACCTTGAGTTCGGCAATCTGCCCATACCGGATGAGATTAAGGATTTCCACCGTGAAAAGATAGCCGAGAGGGAGCGAGCCGAGGGAAGAAAGCTGGACTACCAGGTGGCGGTTGAGGACCTATGGGCCTTAAGTAAGGGGAGAATAGTCGGCGCCCCCTCGGCCAGATGATAGTTCTTAAGACAAGGAGAGGTAATGAAAAAACAAGCCACGGTGATAACCGGAACGGTAGGCATGGATGCCCATGTCATCGGCACTAAAATACTATCCCGCGCCCTGAGGGATGCCGGCTTCAATGTCGTTGAACTGGGTATGCAGGTACCACCGGAGGAGTTCATTGAAGTGGCTAAAGAAACTAAAGCCGATGCCGTCTTGATGACTTCACTCTATGGCATGGCTGAGCTGGACTTAAGAGGCTTCAAGGAGAAGTGCCAAAAAGCCGGTCTTGAAGACTTGATACTCTATATTGGCGGTGTCCTCGGGGTGGGCAGACAGGACTTCAAAGAAGTGGAGAAGAGATTCAAGAAGCTGGGGTTTGAAAAAGTCTACCCACCCGAAGCCAATCTGGAATCGGTTATCGAAGACCTCTGGAGTGACCTAAGAGCAAAAGGGAAGGCTTAAAAAGGAGCTTGTGCTAAACGGCTGTCGGGCATTAGACCTAACTGATGCAAACGGCTTTCTCTGCGGCAAAATCCTGGCTGACCTCGGTGTTGACGTAATCAAGGTTGAGAAGCCCGGGGGCGACCCTGCCCGCCAAAGGGGGCCTTTCTGGGCGGACACTCCGCACCCGGAGAAAAGCCTCTACTGGTTTGCCTATAACTCAAACAAAAAAGGTATCACCCTTGATATTGAAGCCGACAAAGGCCAAGAAATACTTAAAAAGCTAGTCAAGACGGCGGACTTTATAATCGAGTCATTTTCCCCCGGATTTATGGACAGCCTGGGGCTGGGCTATTCCGCGCTCAACAGCATTAAGCCGGGAATAATCCTGACCTCCATTACGCCCTTTGGTCAAGCCGGGCCCTATAAGGACTACCAAGCCTCGGATATGGTGATTATGGGTATGGCCGGAACTCTTTACCAGAGCGGCGACCCCGACCGCCCCCCGGTGCAGATTAGCCTGCCGCAGGCCTGCCTTCACGCTGGAGCCGATGCCGCCGTGGCAACGATGATTGCCTATTACCACCGGGAAATGAGCGGAGAAGGGCAGCAGGTAGATATATCAATGCAGCAGAGCGCTGCCTGGTTTCTGGCCAATGCCATCCCGCTCTGGGAGCTGAGCGGGGTAGCCTTGAAAAGGGCGGGGGCTTTCCGCTGGACGGTCAACTCCATGCAGCGGCAGGTCTGGCAGTGCCAGGACGGCTATGTCTTCTTCTTCATGGTCGGCGGCCGGGCCGGCGCCAAGAGCTTTCACGAGCTGGTGAACTGGATGGACAGCCAAGGCATGGCTAACCAATACCTGCGCTCCGTTGACTGGGAGAACCTGGACATGTTCAAGGTCAGCCAGGATGTAGTCGACCAGATTTCCCAGCCGATAGCAAAGTTCTTCCTGGCGCACACCAAGAAAGAGATTGCCCGGGGGGCAGCCGAGAGGAGTATATCAATCTGCCCCCTATCCAGCATGGCCGACCTGCTGAAGGACGGCCAGCTTGAATCGCGAAACTTCTGGGTGGAGATAGCCCACCCCGAATTAAATACCAAGATCACCTATCCCAGAGAATTTGTCAAGTCATCTCAAAGAACCTGCGCTACCCGGTCCAGGGCGCCGCTCATTGGCGAGCATAACGGGGAAATCTACGGCCAGATAGGGCTCTCCCAAAAAGAGCTGGTTGGCTTAAAAGAGGCTGGGATTATCTAGAGGAGTTATTGTGGAAGCTGGAAAGGGCGTATTCAGCGGCATAAAGATAGCCGGCTTCGGCTGGGCCATAGTCGGCCCGCTAACCATGAAATACTTCGCCGACTACGGGGCAACCGTGATTAGGGTGGAGAGCAGCCAACGCCCCTGCACCCTGAGAATATCGGCCCCCTATAAAGACGATAAGCCCGGCTTAGACCGCAGCGGTTACTTCAATCATTTCAGCGCC
>DAOUMQ010000080.1:0-3179 GCA_034410425.1 Dehalococcoidales bacterium
CTTCCGCGATAAGGTGGGCAAGGCATTGGCGGCGGCTAAGCTGAAGTACAATGGCGGGGTCAAGGTTCGCCACCTGGCCGAGGTTTTGTACAGCGATATTACCCCCGAGGGCATCGCCGCCAAGGTAACCAAGCCCCTTAAGGGCTTGAAGGTAGCCGCTTACTACGGCTGTCAGCTGGTTCGCCCCAATGGCTTTGACGACCCGGAATCACCCCACTCGCTGGACGAGATAATTACCAGCCTGGGAGCGGAGGCCGTCCCCTGGGAGCTAAAGGCGCGCTGCTGCGGCAGCTCTCTGGTTATGTCCGAGCCGGAGGTGGCTCTGGAGCTGATTAATAAACTGCTAAAAAACGCTGAAAGCAACGGGGCGCAGTGCCTGATTACCCCTTGCCCCTTATGCCAGATTAACCTTGACGCCTATCAGAGCCAGGTCAACAGCCGCTTCGGCACCAAGTATCACCTCCCCGTTCTCTTCGTCACCCAGTTGATCGGCGTTGCCCTGGGCATTAAGGCCGACGAGCTGGCTTTATCGCAAAACATCGTATCACCAATGAGGGTTTTAGCTCCTTATCTCTAGACTCTAGAGGGTAAAGAAAATAACTACCAAAGAAGGACTATCCTTCCGCTGGAGCTATATCGCCGCCCCGCTGGCTATTCTCCTCCTGTCTGTAATCCTGTCGGCTTGTTTCTATCACCTTATGCCCGCTGAGGTAGGTGTCCACTTCCAGGCTGGCGGCACCCCCGATAGGTGGCTCAGTCCGCCGATGACCCTGGTCTTGGCGTTGTTGCCCCAGCTCTTATTGTCTCTGGTGTCCGTGGCCCTGGTATGGGTAATGACCAGGGTGGCCAGCCGCTTCTGGCAGGTTGGGGAGAGCGGGGTCAACCTGAAGACCATCGTCTTGCTCATGGGGAACATGATAGTCCTGCCCCAGGTTGTCTTCGCCTTTGCAATGGCCGATATTTTTGTTTACAATGCATATCAGATTCACCTGCCGCCCTTGTGGGTATTTGCCCTGATAGTCATGGTTCTGGGCGGCGTGGTCATAGGCGTCTTCTTCGTCCGGGCGATACGGCGGGAGCTGAGCGCCCGCAAATAGTTAAGCCAGCTTAAACTCTGGAGAGGAGCGATATCGGTGACTGCCCCAGATTCAGCCAAGGTTGATATGGAGAAGCTCGTCTCCCTCTGCCGGCGGCGCGGTTTTATCTTCCCCAGCAGTGAAATCTACGGCGGGCTTTCCAGCTGCTGGGACTACGGGCCTCTGGGCGTGGAGCTGAAGCGGAATATAAAGCAGGCCTGGTGGAAGGCCATTGTCCAGGAGCGCGATGACATGGTGGGGCTGGATGCCAGCATCCTGATGCACCCTCAAGTTTGGGAGGCCAGCGGGCACGTTGAGGGCTTTAAAGACCCCCTGGTCGAGTGCAAGAACTGCCACCTGAGGTGGCGCAGCGACGAGCTGAAAGGCAAGGTGTGCCCTTCCTGCGGTGGTGAATTGACCGAGCCCCGCCTTTTTAACCTGATGTTCAAGACCTTTATCGGCCCTATTGAAGAGGAGGCCAGCGTGGTCTATCTGCGCCCGGAGACGGCCCAGGGCATGTTCGTCAACTTTGAGAACGTGTTGAACACCACCAGAAAGAGGCTGCCCTTCGGCATCGCCCAGATAGGCAAAGCCTTCCGCAACGAGGTTACTACCGGCAACTTTATCTTCCGCTGCCGCGAGTTCGAGCAGATGGAGATTGAGTTCTTCGTCAGGCCGGGGACGGATAAGCAGTGGTTTGACTACTGGGTTGAGGAGCGTCTCAACTGGTATGCGGGTTTGGGCATCAAGAAGGAGAACCTCAAACTGCGCGAACACGGCAAGGAGGAACTGGCGCACTACGCCCGGGAGTGCTCCGACATCAACTATCTCTACCCCATGGGCTGGGCCGAGCTGGAGGGCATCGCCAACCGCGGCGACTTCGACCTGGTTCAGCACGCCAAGTCCAGCGGCAAGGGCCTGAGCTACTATGACGAAGAGACTAAGGAGCACATTGTCCCTTATATCATTGAGCCTTCAGCCGGAGTTGACCGCACCGCCCTGGCGCTTTTGTGCGATGCCTATGATGAAGATATCGCCGAGGGCGAAAAGCGGGTCTTGCTCCACCTTCACCCCTCCATAGCCCCCATCAAGGCGGCCGTCTTACCTTTAAGCCGCAAAGAAAACCTGGCCTCGTTTGCCAAAGAGATTTACGCCGACCTGCGCCAGCAGTGGATGGTTCAGTACGACGAAGCCCAGAGTATAGGGCGGCGCTACCGCCGCCAGGACGAGATTGGCACCCCCTTCTGCGTTACCGTTGACTTTCAATCTCTGGAGGACAAGCAGGTCACCATCCGCGAGCGCGACAGCCTGAGGCAGATACGGGTCCCCATTGAGGGCTTGAAGGCGACATTAAAGGCCAAGCTGGATGGCGAAGACCTCTTCGTTCTGCCCGAAGGCGGCAGTATCTGGAAGGAGGGGGAGGCTAAATAGGTGGCACGGCATGAAATACGAGGCGGTCATCTTCGACCTTTTTGGGACATTGGTTGCCAACTTCTCTGTCCGGGAGCACGAAAGCGTGCTTACGGAAATGGCTTTGGTTCTGGCCGCCCCGCCCGATGAATTCATCCGATTGTGGATTGATACCTTCCCCCAGCGCGCCACGGGCGCTTTGCCGACCCCTGAGGCTAATATTGAGTACATCTGCCAGAAGCTCGGGGTGGATGTTGACGATACTAAAGTCAAGCTGGCGGCTCAAATCAGGTTCAACTTTAGCTTGCGTTCGATGACACCGCGAGCGGGTTCCCTAGAAGTGCTTTCTCACCTGAAATCAAGAGGTCTTAAGACCGGCCTTATCAGTGATTGCTCAAGAGAGGTCCCGGCGGTATGGGGCAACACGCCCTTTGCCCCATTATTTGATGTGACCGTTTTCTCCTGTGTGGCGGGTATGAGAAAGCCCGACCCGCGCATTTACCAGATAGCCACCGAACAGTTGGGAGTTGAACCGCAGAGCTGTCTCTATATCGGTGATGGCAGCAGTAAAGAACTGACCGGCGCTTCTCAAGTCGGTATGCATCCCGTCCTGCTCCGTATAGCTGATGAAGAAAACGCCGATGCTCACCAGATTGACCGGGAAGAGTGGAACGGCCCGGCAATCTCATCGTT
>DAOUMQ010000081.1:0-15466 GCA_034410425.1 Dehalococcoidales bacterium
CTTCCCTGAGCACCGCTGGCTCAACACCGGGGAAGGGAAAGGTGGCCGAGCCCGGTTTTAGCGGGATAGCCCCGGGCAGGGGAGTAATCAGTATGCCGCCGGTCTCTGTCTGCCACCAGGTGTCGACGATGGGACACCTGCCCTTGCCGACTACGTTGTAATACCACATCCAGGCCTCGGGGTTAATCGGCTCCCCGACCGAGCCCAGGATGCGCAGGGAGCTCAGGTCGTGCCTATCAGGCCACTCATCGCCCTCTCTCATTATCGCCCTTAGGGCGGTGGGGGCGGTGTAGAAGATGTTGACCTGATACTTTTCCACCACATCCCAGAACCTGTCGGGGTGGGGGTAGGTTGGGACCCCCTCAAAGACCAGGCTGGTGGTGCCCAGGGCTAAGGGCCCATAGACGATATAGCTGTGGCCGGTGACCCAGCCGATGTCCGCCGTGCACCAGAAGGTATCCTCGTCCTTGACATCGAATATCCACTTGAGAGTCTGGTAGGTGAAAAGGAGGTAGCCGGCCTGGGTATGGAGAACCCCCTTGGGCTTTCCGGTGCTGCCGCTGGTATAGAGGATATAGAGGGGGTCTTCGGCGTCCATCTCCTCAGGTTCACAGTAGGGCTTGATATCCTCGGCCGTCATTTCCTTGTCCCACCAGTAGTCACGGCCGGAGTGCATCTTTACCCCGATATCAACCCTCTTGACCACGATAACGTCCTTTACTTCAGGGCAGGCCTCAACGGCGACATCGGCGTTGTCCTTGCTCCTGATAATCCGTCCGCCGCGGTAGTAGCCGTCGGCGCAGATAAGGAGTTTAGCCTTACATCCCAGCACCCTGTCCCTCAGCGCCTCGGCACTAAAACCGCCGAAGACCACGCTATGTATAGCGCCGATCCGGGCGCAGGCCAGCATGGCGATAGGCAGCTCTAAAACCATAGGCAGGTAGATGGATACCCGGTCGCCCTTCTTAACGCCGTGTTTCTTCAAGACATTGGCAAACTTGCACACCTCGTAATAAAGCTGTTGATAGGTCAACGTCTTGCTATCGCCGATGTCCCCCTCCCAGATGAGGGCGGCTTTATTCTTTCTCCAGGTCTTGAGGTGCCGGTCCAGGCAGTTATAACAGACATTGAGCTTGCCGCCGACAAACCACTGGTGCTTAGCCTCGGCAAAATCAGCGACCAGGACCTTGTCCCACTTTTTATACCAGTCAAGCTGTTCGGCAAGCTCTCCCCAGAAAGCCTCAGGGTCGTCAATAGACCTCTGATAGATTTCCCGGTACTCTTCCAGGCTCTTTATGTAGGCGCTTTGACTAATTTGTTTAGAGGGTTTAAATACCCTCTTTTCCTCCATCATGGAGGTAATCGTCTTCGCCTCTGTCATATACGAATCTCCTTCTAGCTCTAAACCCTTTACTTGGCTTTTCATCGGTCTAACGGCGACAAATTAAGCCGCCGTATTAATTATACTAGAGGCTGATATGTGTGGTAAGAGTTATCGCACCCGAGGATTAATCCTGATAGGCGACACCCATAAGCTGGGTGAATGCCGCCCGTAGCCTCTGTGAAATCACGTAGGCTACTCCCCCGGCAATGGCCGCGCACAGCTTGGGATTGGAATAGACCAGGTTGCGCAGTTCCTTCCCCTGGAAGGCAAGCACCTTGGTCTTCTCCAGAGCCTTCACCGTGCTGGTACAGCGGTAGGGCGGTATCGAGGCTGACCAGCCGAAGCACTCAAAATTAGAAGCCGCCTGGATTTGTCGCTTGTCCGTTGGCCCCAGCTCCAGGAGAACGGATACCAGCCCTTCTTCAATCACGTATAGCTTGTCCTGCTCCGCATTCTGCCGGCACAGGGTTTCCCCGGCCTCAAATACCTCCGGCGTACACATCTTGGCCACTTCCTCAAGCTCATCGTCCTCCAGGTAGTGGAAGACATCGGACTTCCTTAAGACCTCCAGCTTATCCATTTACGCTCCTCCAAATTTTCTCGCTTAACTTACTGCCCAGAAATATATTTTACACCGTTCATGGTATATTTTCCAGTTGGCTATAGAGACATTATATGGCGGCTATGATAGTACCCACGCCGAGTAGAATAAGGTATATCCCTAAGATGTAGGCCAGCACCTTGGGCCAGATGAGTACGATAACGCCGACGGCAATAGTGATAGCGCCGACTATGATCCCCCCGGCTAGTGTTAGGTCAGGCATGTTTTAGCTCCTTCCTAGTTTCTTAATGGTAATATAATACAACTTTTGCCCCAGTATGGCGAGAAGAGAACCATTTTATACGTAATACCTATTGACATTAGGCAGGGAATGGTTTATTGTTCATAAAAAAGGAGGTAGACCCGATGCAAGCCTATTGCGTTAAGTGCCGCACCAAAAGAGAGATAAAGGACGCCAAGACCATAACTATGAAGAATGGCAGGCCGGCAACCCAGGGAGTGTGCCCGGTATGTGGCACTAAGATGTTCAGAATAGGGAAAGGCTAAAAAAAGAAGCGGTAATCAGGTCTCCAAGCAAGGCTGGGTATGTGCATGCAAGCATATCCAGCCTTCTCGTTTTTTAAGCTCAAACCTATTGCTAAAAAGCCCCGTTTAACTTGACAAAAACAGGGGCAGAGTCTAACATTGGGGCACAGCTAACCTGCCTTTTAAAAAGGTCTATCTTTAATCCTACTTACATCTATCAATAGCGATACTTCAGCTCTATAGCTCTCGCTTTTGAAGGAAAGGAGAACGAAGAGATGGCTGGACCCTTAGACGGGGTTAAGGTGGTGGAAATAAGCATGTTTCAGCAGGGGCCGGTGGCGGGGATGAGGCTGGGTGACCTGGGCGCCGAGGTAATCAAGGTGGAGCCCAAGAACGGAGACCCGGCGCGGGGAATGATGAGGATTATCGGCGCCGATACCGGTCTCAAAGGGCGCAACTATTACTTTGAGAGCAACAACCGCAACAAGCGGAGCATCACCCTGGACTTGAACCAGGAAAAGGGCAAGAAGGTATTCTTTGAGCTGATTAAGCGCGCCGACGTTTTTGTAACCAACCTGAGCATAGACGCCCCCAGGAGGATGGGGATTGATTACCAGGCGCTTTCGGCCATAAATCCTCAGCTTATCTATGCCCATGCCTCGGGCTGGGGAAGAGAAGGCCCCGACGCCAACGAGCTTTCCTTTGACTATACCGGCATCGCTCGCTCGGGAACGATGATGATGTGCGGCGAGAGAAACGGCCCGCCAGCAACCCTTATCCCGGGAATGGGCGATGAGCAGGGCGGGCTTATCTGCGCCTGGGCGGTGACCGCCGCCCTCTATGCCCGTGAGAAGACGGGCAAGGGGCAACTGGTGGATACCTCCTTGATGGGCAGCCTGATTGCCCTGCACGGAGTCAACTTCGCCGCCCCCGGAGTCCTGGGCAAGGAATTCCCCCGCTTCATCAGGGCTGAAGCCGGCAACCCCATCTATAACCACTATCAATGTAAGGACGGCAAGTGGATTGTCATCGCTCATCTCCAGCCCGACAGGTACTGGCCCAACGTGTGCAAGGCAATGGGCATTGAAGAGCTGGAGCACGACCCCAGGTTCGATAGCATCGAGGCCAGGCACGATAACGGCAAGGAACTGGTGGCTATACTGGATAAGAAGTTTGCCACCAAGACCAGGGACGAATGGATGAAGATTTTCAAGAAAGAGAATGTAATCTGCACCCCCATCCAGTCTTCCAGCGAGGTCTTTAAAGACCCTCAGGCGCTGACTAATAACTATGTTATCGAGGTTGAGCACCCGGTGTGGGGCAAGATAAAGATGCTCGGCTTCCCCTGGTCGTTCAGCCAGACCCCGGCCTCGGTCCAGCGGGAAGCACCGGAGCTGGGCCAGCATACTGAGGAGATACTGCAGGAGCTGGGCTATAGCTGGGACGATATCAGCAAGCTCAAAGACGAGGAAGTAATCAACTAAACCGCCATGGGTTTAGCTGGAAAGTCTAGATACCGATGGTAACCTTTTACCGCAGACTGCCCAGATTTGACTACCTAGCGCCGAAGACAATCGATGAAGCCCTGTCCCTCCTTGCCCAGCACAAAGGCAAAGCCAGGCTCATTGCCGGCGGCACCGATGTCGTCCCCCAGCTGAAGAGACGCAAAATCAAGCCTCCGCAGTATATAATCGACCTCAAAGGCATCCCCGGCCTAGACTATATCAAGTATGATGCTAAAAACGGGTTGTCCATCGGCGCCCTGGCCACCATCCAGGCGGTAGAGGCCTCACCTATAATCCAGGAAAAGTTCAACGTATTATTCCAGGCCGCCGAGAGCATGGCCTCTCCGCAGGTAAGAAACCGGGGCACTATCGCCGGCAATATCTGCAACGCCGTCCCCTCGGCCGATAGCGCCATCGCCCTGCTCGCCCTTGAGGCTAAGCTAAAGCTGGTCAGTCCCAAGGGCGAGAGAACAGTCAATATTGAGGAATTTTTCACCGGCCCCAACCAGACAGTCCTTGACGACCAAGAGCTCTTGCAGGAGATTCAGATACCTACGCCACCCCCCAAGAGCCAGGGAGTATTCCTCAAGCTCGGGCCGAGAAAAGCGATGGACCTGGCTATCGTTGGCGTGGCGGTGCTGGTTGACCTTAAGGATGGGGCATGCCGAGACATCCGTATCGCCCTGGAGGCGGTCGCCCCTACCCCAATCAGGGCTAAAAAGGCCGAGGCTGTCCTTAAAGGGCAGACTTTGGACGATAATCTCATCGGAAAAGCGGCTCAGACCGCCGCTGAGGAATCAAAGCCCATTGATGACCACCGGGCTTCGGCGGAATACCGCAGGGAAATGGTCGAAGTCCTGGTCAGGCGGGCTATCAAGCAGTCCATTTGAGAGAGTCATGAAAGAGATACACTTAAAGGTAAACGGCAAAGCCTATAGAATCTCTGTTCCGCCCTGGCGTACCCTCCTGGAGGTCATCAGGGAAGACCTGGGACTGACCGGCACCAAAGAGGGCTGTGGGCTCGGCGAGTGCGGAGCCTGCACCGTCATCACGGAGGGGGAAGCAGTCAATTCCTGCCTGATTCTGGCTAGCGAGGCCAACGGCAAGCAGATTACCACCATTGAGGGGCTGGCTAACGGCGACAAACTACACCCCCTGCAGCAAGCCTTTGTCGACCACGGCGGCCTGCAGTGTGGTTTCTGCACCCCGGGGATGATAATGGCGGCCAAGGCGCTGCTGGATAAAAACCCCAGCCCCACCGATGAAGAGATAAAGCAAGGCATAGCCGGCAACCTGTGCCGCTGTACCGGCTATACCAAGATTATCGAATCGATAAAGGCGGCCGCCGAAAGCATGGGGGAAGAGTAATATGGCCGAGTTTTCCGTTATCGGTAAGCGGGCGCCCCGCGTCGACGCCAGGGAAAAGGTCACTGGCGAAGCCAAGTATGCCGCCGATTTTTCCCTGCCCGACATGCTCTGGTGCAAACTGCTCCGCAGCCCATACCCTCACGCCCGAGTCCTCAATATTGACTATTCCAAAGCTTTAAAGCTGCCCGGTGTAAAAGCCGTAGTAACCGGCAAGGACTTCAACGGCTGGACCTGGGGCTGGATGCCGGCCACCAGGGACGAGCCTCCCCTAGCCACCGATAAGGTGCGCTATATGGCCGAGGCCGTGGCTGGAATAGCGGCTACAGATGAGGACACCGCCGAGGAAGCCACCGAGCTTATCAAGGTTGACTACGAGGAACTGCCCGGCGTCTTTGACCCTGAGGAGGCGATGAAGGAGGATGCTCCTCGGGTACATGATTATGTCAAGAACAATATCAGCGTGGAGTACCACTGGGACTTCGGCGATGTCGATAAAGCCTTCGCCGAGTCACACCTCGTCCGCGAGGACAGGTTCCGCACGGCCAAGTCGACCCACGGCTACCTGGAGCCACCGGCTACCCTCGCCTACTACGACCCTACCGGCTATATAACCGTCCGCGCTTCAAAGCAGAGCCCCTATTTCCACTACCGGCACCTGGCGGCCTGCTTCAAATTACCTTTGAGCCGCATCAGGGTCATTCAGCCCTTTATCGGCGGCGGCTTCGGCGGCACCAAGAACGACTCACTGGGCGGTGATTTCTGCGCTGTCCTGCTCTCCAAGCTGACGGGAAAGCCGGTTAAATACGTGGAGAGCATGGAGGAAGAGCTGGCTACCAGCCGGCGCCGCCACAGCCTGATTGTCTACAGCAAGATGGGAGTGGACAAAAATGGGCTCTTAAAGGCGATACAGCAGAAGATAATAGCCGATGGCGGCGGCTATACCGCTATCGGCCCCCTCTCCATGTACCTGGCCGGCTTTATGACCACCCTGCCCTATAAGCTGCCCAACTTCAGGTATGACGCCTATCGGGTCTTCACCAACCACCCCATCGGGGCGGCGATGAGAGGGCACGGCGTTACCCACACCCGCTTTGCCGCCGAGATTCAGATGGAGATGCTGGCCGAAGAGCTGGGAATAGACCCGGTGGAGGTGAGACTGAAAAACGCTATCGATAACCCCAAGCCGGGCCAAGTCTACGAAACTATCAATAAAGTCAGCCTCAAGACCTGCGGCTTGAAAGAGGCTATTGGCGAAGCGGTTAAAGACCCCCTCTGGCGAGACAAGGACAAGATGCCCAGCAAAGAGGGAGCTGTCGCCTGGGGAGTCGGGATTTCCGGCTCTTCGTATCTGGGTGGGGCCAGGCAGATGGGGCATCAGGCCTGCGCCGCCATTATCAGGGTCTGCGAAGACGGCACGGTTAACCTTATTACCGGCGCCACCGACTGCGGGCAGGGCTCGGACACGGTGCTGTGCACGATTGCCGCCGAGGAGTTGGGCATCAGGCTGGAAGATGTATCCATAAAGCGGGTGGATACCGCTTACACGCCGGTTGACCCCGGTAGCTACGGCAGCCGGGTAACCATTCTCGCCGGGCAGGCCACCCAGAAAGCCGCCCGCCAGGCCAAGAAACAGCTATTAGAAGCCGCCGCCAGGAACTGGCAGGCCAAGCCAGAGGATATAGAAATTAGGCTGGGCGAGGTCTCCCTCAAGTCTGACCCAGAGAAAAAGATGCCCTTCAGCAAGTTGGCCCGCATTGCCTGTTACTCGGGCACGGGGGCGGTGATAATGGGCACCGGCTACTCCAGCTACGGCGTGGGGCCTTTAGACCTCACCAGCGGCATCGGCAACGGCGGGACCTCTTACAGCTTCACCGCCCAGACGGCCAGGGTCGGGGTGGACACCGAGACAGGGAAGATAACCGCCACCGATTTCACCCTTGCCTCCGACTGCGGCCGGCTGCTCAGCCCGATAGCGGCCGAGGGGCAGATTGAAGGCGGCGCTATACAGGGGCTGGGGCAGACCCTCTATGAGGACTTCATCATGGAAAAGGGGGAAACCCTCAACCCAACCTTCCTCGACTACAAGATGCCCCACTCTACCGACGTGCCCAATATAAGGCTAATCGATATCGTTACCGACGACCCCGAAGGCCCCTTCGGCGCCAAGGAGACCAGCGAGGGCAGCATCGTCAGCGCGCCCCCGGCGGTGGTCAGCGCCATCCACGACGCCGTCGGCATATGGTTCAAGGAACTGCCGGTAACACCGGAGAAGGTGGTCAGGGCGCTAAAGGAAAAAGGGTAAAGGTGGAAATCGGCAGGGACATTTTGTATACTAAAGTTAAGCGGCAACGTTAGCCAGAAGGAAGCTTTAAAGGGGGTGAATGGGATGAACAATCTGGTAGAAGCGGGCAAGAGCGGAGAACTGGCCGATGGCGCCATGAAACACGTCCCCAGTCCCGGCGGGGAGATTCTCCTGGCCAGGGTCGGCGACAAGTACTATGCAGCCGATAACCGCTGCCCTCACCTCGGGGGGAGGCTCTCAAACGGCAAGCTGGAAGGGACGGTAGTCACCTGCCCACTGCACGGCTCTCAGTTTGACCTCAAGGACGGCAGTGTCGTCCGCTGGCTTAAGGGCAGCGGGCTCATGGCTAAGGCAGGCGCAGCACTAAAACCACCCAAAACACTCAAGGTATACCCGGTGCAGGTCTCGGGCGGCCAGGTCATGATAGAGGTCTAGCCTGCAGCCTCAAGCTGGAGATGTGATAACTTTGTAAGATTTTCTCTCCCTGATTTTATGATTTTGTCATTGTTTCCCCTTATTATTTAAGCGTCAACTTAAAGCGGAGTGCCTTGGAGGCTAATGTAAGATGTCTATTCTTTTCTCAGGCGGCGAACTACTGGAGATAGCTATGGATATTGAGAGAAACGGGGCCGCCTTCTATCAAGCCCTGGCTGACCAGAGCAAAAACAAAGATACCGGGGCTATCTATGAGCATCTGGCTAAAGAGGAAGAGAAGCATCTGACTACTTTTAAGGGCATGCTGGATACGGTGGGCAAATACCAGCCCCCGGAAGCCTATGCCGAAGAGTACATGCTCTACCTGAAATCGCTGGCCGATAGCTCGGTGTTCTCTGATGTTGCCCAAGCCAGGGAAAAAGCCAGCAAGGTAGCCAGCCAAAGCGAAGCCCTTGATATCGGTATTCAGGCTGAGAAGGACTCTATACTTTTCTACACCGAGATGCAGAATTTCGTAAAGCCAGCCGACCAGAAAGCAGTATCCTGGGTAATAGACGAAGAAAGAGCCCACCTGAGGCAACTTTCTCAGCTTAGAGGGGAGTAAAGATGACGAAAGAACAGGACAAGACGCTGGAGGCGCTTAAAACCGCCATCCAGATGGAGATTGACGGCAAGCAATACTACTTGAAAGCCAGCCAGGAGAGCGGCAACGCTCTGGGCAAGAAGCTCCTGGAGAAGCTGGCCATGGAAGAGGATAGCCACCGCCAGAAGTTCGAGCAGATATACGAGGCTATCCGCAAAAAGAAAGCCTGGCCGACGATTGATTTTCAGCCTGACGGGGGCCAAGATTTAAGGACCATATTTGACGAGACCACTGAGGAAATCGGCTCTAAAGCTAAAACCCCGACCACTGAGCTTAATGCCGTACAGAAGGCCATGGACTTGGAAAACAAGACCTACGATTTCTATAAACGCCATGGGGAAAAGGCAACCCATGATACCGAGAAAGACTTCTATCACGCCGTGGCCGCCGAGGAGAGGGAGCACCACCTGATTCTGCTCGACTACTATGAATACCTCAAAGACCCGGCGGGCTGGTTCGTCAAGACGGAACACCCTTCCCTGGACGGGGGATAACATGGACACCAAGGCTCTGTACAAACTGGGCTACGGGCTTTATATCGTAAGCTCGAAACAAGGAAAGCGCTTCAACGGGCAGGTTGCCAATACTGTCTTCCAGATTACCTCCCAGCCGCCGACCCTGGCGGTAAGCATCAACAAGGAAAATCTGACCCACCAGTTCATCAGGCAGAGCCAGGTCTTTGCCGTCTCCATCCTGGCTAAAGATACCCCCCTGGCTTTCATCGGGCACTTTGGCTTCAAGTCGGGGCGGGACATTGACAAGCTTAAAGGCATTAAATATATAATAGGCAAAACCGGAGCACCAATAGTTACCGACCACGCCGTTGCCTATCTGGAAGCCAGGTTGACCCAGGAAATAGACGTGAGCACGCACACCATTTTTATCGGGGAGCTGGTGGGGGCGGAGGTAATCAATGAAGACGAGCCCCTGACCTATGCCTATTATCACCTGGTCAAGCGGGGCACCACCCCCAAGACCGCCCCCAGCTATATTAAGGAGGAGGAAGAAAAAGGGGGAAAGACACTCAAGATGGCCAAGTACAAGTGCACCGTATGCGAATATATCTATGACCCGGAGCTGGGAGACCCCGACGGCGGCATTGCCCCGGGGACGCCTTTCGAGAAGCTACCCGACGACTGGGTGTGCCCTGTCTGCGGCGCCGCCAAGAGCGAGTTCGAAAAGCTGGAGGAGTAACAAGAGACCATGTACAGCAAATGCCCGGGCCAGGATATGAGAAACCTGAGGGTATCGGTGCATAAATGCCCCAACTGCGGCGCCGAGGTCGAAATCTTCTCCGACGAGATGCGGGTGAAGTGCCCCAAGTGCAAGAACTACGTCTACAAGGAAAAGGTGCCCTCCTGCGTTGAGTGGTGCGCCTCAGCCCGCCAGTGTCTGGGTGAGGAGAGGTGGCAGCAGCTGATGGGCACCGATAAAAAATAGCCGGAAAGGACACGAGAGATGAAACCGAGAGAGATAAAGCGGGGGGTCTACTGGGTGGGGGCTATTGACTGGGACCGGCGGCTCTTTGACTCACTTATCCCTCTCCCCGACGGCACCAGCTATAACGCCTATCTAATCAAGGGCAGCCAGAAGACCGCCCTTATTGATACCGTTGACCCGCCTACCAGAGATATACTGCTGCGGCACCTGGACGAACTAAAGGTCAAAAAAATAGACTATCTGATTGCCAACCACGCCGAGCAGGACCATTCCGGCACCATCCCCCACGTACTGGAGAGATACCCCGAAGCCAAGGTAGTCTGCACACCCAAGTGCCAGGGTATGCTGGTTGATTTGCTAATGGTAGCGGATGATAGATTCAAGACGGTTAACGATAAGGAAACTATCTCGCTGGGGGACAGGACGCTGGAGTTTATCCACGCCCCCTGGGTTCACTGGCCGGAGACCATGCTCACCTATCTGAAAGAGGACCAGATACTTTTCCCCTGCGATTTCTTCGGCTCACACCTGGCCACCACCGACCTATATGTCACCGACGAGGGGCGTGTCTACGAGGCGGCCAAGCGGTACTACGCCGAAATAATGATGCCCTTCCGCAATCATATTGAGAAGCACCTGGAGAAGCTAAAGGGCTATAAAATAGATATTATCGCCCCCAGCCACGGGCCGATGTATGATAAGCCCGATTTCATCATCAAGGCCTACCACAGCTGGGTGCTGGACAAGCCCAAAAACCTGGTGGTCCTGCCCTATATCTCAATGCACGGCAGCACCCGGCAAATGGTGAACTACTTCGTTGAAGCACTGGCCGAGAGGGGAGTCACCGTGCAGCAGTTTGACCTGGCCGCAAGTGACATCGGCAAGCTGGCCATGGCCCTGGTGGATGCGGCCACGGTGGTCATCGGCGCACCCACCGTCCTGGCTGGGGCCCACCCCAACACCACCTACGCCGCCTTCCTGGCCAACGCCCTGAGGCCAAAGCTGAAGTTCGTCTCTATCATCGGCTCCTACGGGTGGGGCGGCAAAACAGTGGAGCAGCTAGCCAGCCTTATTCCCAACCTCAAGGTTGAGGTGCTTGAGCCGGTGTTATGTAAAGGGCTCCCACGCGAGGCCGACTTCCAGGCGCTGGAAAAACTGGCCGATACCATCGCCCAAAAGCATAAAGATGAAGGTTTTACCTAGACACTAACAGTCTGAAATAAAAATGAGGAGGGAGCAATGGACAAAGTAAAAGTCATCGCCATGCTAAACAAGGACATCGAGGGGGAGCATGCCGGCATCATCCAGTATCTAACCCATGCCTACGCTATGGGCGAGGGCGAGATGTCCTGCGAGATTGAAGCTCTGGCCAGGGAGGAAATGCGCCACCTGGACTGGCTGGCCGAGACCGTAGTCGAACTGGGCGGCATTCCCAGCCTGAAACGGGGAAAGATGCGCATGGGAGGCAAGGCGGTGCCGGAATGGATGGCCAACGACGTACGGCTGGAAGAGGACGCCATCAAGCTCTACAAGGAGCACATCAAGGCTATAGCCGACCAAAAGATAAAGAGACTGCTCAAACGCATCCTCTCCGACGAAGAATCCCACCGCGGTGATTTCCAGCACTTCGTGGACAAGTCTAAGAGAGAAGAGATGACTGATTTAAGAGGCAATCGCAAAGACGATGTCACCAAGGTGCTTAACTGGGGTATCGAGCATGAGTATACCGTAATCCTCCAGTACCTGCTCAGCTCCTACCTGACGCCCAACAAAGAGGTCAGGAAAGAGATGGAGGACCAGGCCATCAACGAGATGCAGCACCTGGGCTGGCTGGCTGAGGAGATGGTTGGCGGCGGCAGCAGCCCCAAAATCGAGCATACCAGTGTCGACCACTCCAAGAGGACTGCCGATATGCTGCGCTCGGGCATCAAGATAGAGAAGGAAGTTACCGAGACCTATGACCGCGCCGCCAAGAAGATAAAAGACCCCGACCTTAAGAAACTCCTGCTGAGGATAAGAGACCATGAAATCTACCACACCAAGGTCTTTACCGACCTGCTCAAGGACGAAAAATAGAACAGCGGCGGGGCTGCTCAAGCTATAATGAGGAAGCTTTTTAGTCTGCTATTGGCCGGCATGCTGGCTCTCTGGCTGGCATCAGGCTGTAGCAGTGCGCTCCCCTTCCCCACCACACAACCAGCACTCCCCATTCCGGATGAATTTGAGCTTAGCAACCCGTTCACCGTTATAGAAAACCAGCCGGTTGAGATTGACCGCGATATCGCCAACTACTCCTTCCGGAACTGCGAGGTCCAGATTGCCGATGACGGTTTGGCTATAACCAGCTGTATGTTCACCAATAGCCCCGTCTCCGTAGCCAACAGGAGCAATGTAACCTTCGACGGGGTAATCTTTACCGGGCTAAATCAATACGAGAGAGCCGCCCTCAACTGCTATAGCTGCAACAACGTGGTTATCAGGAACTGCCAGTTTACCAACAACTATATCGGGCTGGGCATACACAGCAGCACCGCCCATGTAACCGAAAACAGATTTGAGGACAATAACGGGCACAATGCCCTACTGATAGGAGAGGGTTCATCGGCAGAGGTAACCGGGAATTACTTTTACGGCAGTTTCCCCCACGCCATACTGATACTTAACAGGGAGGCTTCGCCCCAGGCCAGCGTCAACATCAGCTATAACTTTATTGAGCAGACCGGGCAGGACGCCATAGACTTTGAAGATTATCGAAATGCCGTCCCCAGCACTGTCTCCCACAACGTTATCATCAATACCGGCTGGTCGGCGGTGGTGGTGGAATACAATAGCTGGCAGTCCGGCATAACCATAGAAAACAACTGGATAGAGGCTACCGGCATTGACTGGCAACTGCCGGTTCATCCCCTACAGCCCGAGCCGTTCCAGCCAGGCTGGGCCCACGGCATACTGGTCGAGGACTCAAGCCAGGTGCAGATTATAAATAACCGCATTCTAGCCGTACCGCAAAACGGGATTGAGATAAGCAACGGCCGTGAGATAGTAGCTCAGGGCAACGGCATAGATTGCTCTCAAGTTGGTATTGGGGTGCACCAGTACCAGGAAGTATCGTTTTACCGGAGCTTTTCACCCCTGGCCCCAGAGAATGCCGATGGTTCCCAGGTGACAGCCAGCGGTAACATCATCTACCAGGCGCAAATAGACTATGACGTGGACGAAGAGTCCCAGCTGGTGATTCAATAAACTAGGGTAAGCTCTAGGCGCTCAAAAGCCGACTCACAGCTTGGCCAGCTTCTTGCCTCTCCAGTTATCGAACCAGACGATTACCCCCGGCATCACGGCAATCGTTATTATCAGGCAGAGGAAGATGCCGATTATAGTGGCGATACCGAAGTCGCGTACCATGACGAAGCTCGATACTATCAGCACGCCGAAGCCGCCCAGAGTGGTCAGGGCGGAAGCTACTATAGCCCGTCCCAGCTTGGAAATCGCGGTGACCATAGCCTCATAAGGTTTCAGCCCCCGCTTCTTCTCCTCCCCATACCGCCCGATGAGCAGTACCATGAACTCGGTGCAGATGCCGATGATAACAACACCCAGCACGGCGGTGAGCGGGTTAAGGGGAATGCCGATGAGGTACATATCCAGTGAAGACCAGGCGATTACGGCGCCAACCGGTACGATGGTGAATATGGCACTGCTCAAGCGCCGATAGACCAGCAAGAGGACGATAAAGACGGCGCCGAGGCAGATTAGGTTCATGGTGAGCCTTTTGCCGACCACGGCGTCTATGGTGCTGGCGCCAAGGGCAAGACTGCCGACGGATGAAATCTCTACCCCGGCCGGCGGCTCGGCCTCTGATTCCATCTCCTGGAGCAGTTGGTGGGTCTCGTCAAGGGATATGTATTCAATGCTGAACGAAGCGCTAGCCATAGTGCGGTCGCTGGAGAGAACCGCCTCTAAATAGAGGGAAGGAGTGCCATCCAGTATGGCTTCAATCTCTTGCTCCGAGGGGATTACTCCGCCAGCGGCGTCACTGACCAGCACCGCCAGGCTGTTCACCGAGATGAGCTCGGGGTGGATAGCAAAGACATCCTCCTGGTAGCCCTGCAGCCAGTTAAGCACCTCCGAGCTGGCGGCGTCATCGGCTTCTATCATGAAGAGAACCTCGCCCCCGCTGCCCAGAATCTGGCGCAAATCTCTCACTTCCCTCAGTTCGGTTATGTCCTGGGGCATAAGCTCCTCAAAGTTGGTGTTCTTGGGCAGCCAGTGGTCAACTATACCGCCGGCGATGCCGAAGGCCAGCGCTATCAGAAAGATGGGTAGAGCCCAGCGAATGGCGCCCCTGCCCACCTTCGCCAGAATATTCTCAATGCGGCCGCTTGCCTCCGATGATTCTTTGCTCAACTGCTTAATATCCGCTCTCTTATCGGCTATATAGACGATACTATGGAGCAGGAAGAGGGCGGCCAGGTAGCTCAAGACAATGCCAATCGCCAGGGCTACGCCGAAGTCGCGTATCATGGGTACCTCGGATATATACAGGGTGATGAAGCCGATTATAGTCGCCACCAGGGCAATGCCGACTATGGGGAACATACTTGACAGGGAGGCGACAATGGCCTCGCCAACCGACTTGCTTCTGATTAGTTCTTCCTGGTAGCGGTTGTGGAACTGGATTGAATAGTCTATGCCCAGGCCGATGAGTATCGGCAGCACGGCCATGGTAGCCATGGTAAGCGGAATGGAGAGGTAGCCCATCAGCCCGAATGTCCACAGGGCGCTGATGCCGACCATAAGCAGGGAGAGCAGCCGCCAGCGTACGCGGAATATAACCACCAGCACCAGAACCATAACCGCCAGAGCCAGGACCAGCAATATCATTATATTGTTGCCCAGGCTAGTGCTGATGGCGTTAACCAGCTTGGTGGCAGCGACTACGGTGACAGTTACCTCCGTCAGCGGATGGACGGCAAAAAAGTCTTCGATGTCGGTGGCTGCCTGCAGGGCTTCCTCGTCAGGCATATTGCCCTGGGGAGTAACGGAAATCAGAGCGTGCCAGTAATCAGGGATAAAGGACTCCATCTCCGGTAAAAGCGCCCCTTCTTCATCATAGAGGACGGCGTCGATAAATAGCTGGTTGTCCAGCGAAGGCTCGCCGATGGGCTGCATCTGCTCTATCTGCGGCTGGTATTCCTCCAGGACCCTGGCCCGCGCTTCATCTGCGGCCTGTTCCTGCTCGGCTTCGCTCAAGCCCATTGCCGCCGCCGCCTCTCTGGCCTCAATGGCGGCGGCCTCCTGA
>DAOUMQ010000082.1:0-2569 GCA_034410425.1 Dehalococcoidales bacterium
AGAGAAAAGAATGCCAAATAACTGCAGTAAAAAAGCAAACCGATAGCTTGTTGCGATTATAAAATCACGTTTAATGAAGTTTAGCGCCTTTTTGTATACCATCAATCTGCGTGCATCCCAAGCCCTCGGTAGCACAGCGCCTTCTGTGGGGCCTGCCCCTGAGTGCTGAGGAAAAGGCTCTTTCAGCAAAAAGGAGTGTGGAAGATAGTGTCATCAAGGGGGTCCTGCCATTCCCCATATCATATCAAATTGAGCGTGAATGTATGGGAGTCAAGCGCACCTATGCTGAAATTGTGGCCACCGTGACTGCGGGGCAAACAACGACAATCCTGAGCATGGCTCCTCCGCTCGGGGAGGAATTGCTGGTCCTGGAGTCGGTTACAGCAGATAACGCCGGGCTGGCACTGGCTAATAATGCCCAGCTCTATGTCACCAGAGACGACGATACTAATTACCTGAAACTGCCATGTTTTGCCATGGACCAGGCCTATGATTTCCCCTGCTTTATACCGGCACTTAGCAAGCTACAAATTAGTTACTATGCCGATGCTAACCTGGTCAACCGGTATATCCGGGTGGTCATTGGCCGATACAAGCTGACAAACCTGCTTCGAGCTCGTTTTGGACTGGAAACTACTGAAGAGGCCAAGGAAAGCATTCTAGCCGGAGTGGTGCCTTAATGAAATTCCCCCTCAGCTGGAGGAGACAGTGGCCAAAAGAACAGAGCAGGTAACTTTCCTATCCCAATTACAGCCATTACAGGGCTTGAGACTTGAAAAAAAAGCTCCTATTGATGGCACGGTAATCGCGGTTATGTTCAATTTCCCGGATGGTTGCTATGACGCAGCTACGGGAATTTACCTGGTTGGTATGGCATTCGGTCATGGCAAAAATCAGCTATCCCCCAGCGAGGAGCTGTTAAGGCTTAATGATGCTCAGCCGGTCTATCCTATGGAACATGAGGTTAAGAAAGATGATACCCTATGGGCAGTGCTGGAAAACAATGATGGCATAAACATCCATGGCGTGAGCGTAACCGCAATCATAGTAGGATCAAAGTAATGACAGAGACAGTAAAGGAATACACTGTTGCAAACCTGGGTGAAGGCTGGCCCGATCACTCCAGAGTCGTAGCTGGTGCCAAACAGCGCCCCGGTCTTCTGCTGAAGTCCAGTCAGCAGATCAAATATTTCGTACTATTATTTTCTGATATAACCGGTGTAGCTACCACGCTGGTTGGGGCACATCTTGCCGGAGCGGTTGACCTCACAGTGGCGGATGCCAGTGGGTTTTGGGTAGGTGCGCCGATCACCGTCGATCCGGGCGGCGCAAATGAAGAAAATCACGTCGTGCAAAACATCGTTGGCAACGTAATCACCATCGTTACAGGACTTGTCAACGGTCAAGGCGGTGGCACAACAGTAGCTACATCAACGCCAGCATATCCCTGGGTTCAGGCTGCACTTGCAGCAGGGGCATCGGCACACTTAATCGACGTAGAAACTGGTCTGCCAATGCCATATACAATTGCGGCGGGTTATACACTTTCTATAATTGATCGTCGTGCAGGTCTTGACCAAGATCACAGTGAGCAGATTTTCATTGATGGTTCTTTAGCTACTCAAAGCGGAATTGGTGGTGGAAATCCCTACGCCGTGCAGGAAATGATGCCACTCTCAACAGCCTTACTCGATCCCACAGCAATCAGCCCTCATGTTGCAGACCATATTTTTACTAACTTAGGAGGAGCAGCTATGCACGGTGGAATAACTGTATTGGCTATCCTTGAAGCTGTAGGCACTCCGCCATTCCCTACTACTAAAATAACCATGTGCCCCTTCTGCAAGAATAAGCAGGAGGAGTCTGTTCATGCCACAAAGATTACGTGCTCGAACTGCCACAAGCCATATCTAGTGTATGACTTAACTAAGTATAGAGGGGGCCCATAATGCTTGAAGAGACGCTAAAGCGAGCTTTAAGAGCCGTCTTCGGCGGAGGAGCTGACATCAGCGCTGCTAATCCCCTCCAGGTCCATGACCCTGCGACAGAGACACTTCTAAACTCTACTATGGTACTCGCCGAGACTGGAGGCACAGTAACGACCACTGGTCCTGGCACCGAAGATGTTGTCTACATAAATGATGATCCGCAAGGAGAACATCGGCCTGAGAAAGTAGTCATAGACTTTAGTGACCAAACCGCCACTGAGACAACAGTGGTGAGGCTATATTACCGGATAAAAGAGGGCGGGGGCTACATTAAAAAGGATGAGGAAGCCTTTGCTGGAGTGCAAGACCCAGAACTGATAGATGTTGAGCTAGAGCCCAACCGCTTTGGTATAAAGGTCACCATAGAGAGAACGGCAGGTGTGGCCAAAGACTATGACTGGGAGGTACATTACTCCGACTAATGATAGGATATGACAAGCTCCCAATAAATCATTCAATAGCCCTGGACTTGCCTTTCAGGGAAGCCTCTGGACTTATTAGTCATGACAGGGCAAAACTCCATCACGTAGCAATTTTAACAGGGCCGCCTACCTGGGACGAGATAGCGTTGAGTGGCCTGG
>DAOUMQ010000083.1:0-2940 GCA_034410425.1 Dehalococcoidales bacterium
GCCAAGGTGTCTTCGGTAGCCGCCGACCCCATTGAAAAGAAGCCCCTCTTCCACTTCTTCCCCTCAAGCCTGGCCTTCTCCGTCGGCGGGTGGGGCTGCAACTTCCACTGCCAGGACTGCCAGAACTGGGAGATTGCCTGCCCGGCGGTGAACGAGCCCTGGCTCGGCTCCCAGGAAATCTCCCCGCAGGCAGCCATAGAACTGGCCATACGCTACCGCTGCCAGGGCATCGCCTGGACCTACAACGAGCCCAGCATCTGGTTTGAATACACCCTGGCCTCGGCCAAGCTGGCCAAGGAGCACAAGCTCTACACCGTCTACGTGACCAACGGCTTTCTCACCCCCGAGGCGCTGGATATCATCGGGCCCTACCTCGATGCCTGGCGGGTCGATATCAAGGGCTTCAGCGACGACCTCTACCAGAAGCTGGCCCGGGTAAGCCGCTGGCAGGGAATACTGGAGGTGGCCAAGCGGGCCAAGGAAAAGTGGAATATGCACGTTGAGGTCGTCACCAACATCATACCCACCATGAACGATGACGACCAGCAATTAGAGGGCATCGCCGGCTGGATAAGCCAGGAGCTGGGGGAATTGACCCCCTGGCACGTCACCCGCTTTTACCCCCACCACCACATGACCCACCTGCCCCCGACCCCCATAGCCACCCTGGAGCACGCCTGCGAGGTCGGCAAAAAGGCGGGGCTCAAATTCGTCTATGCCGGCAATGTCCCCGGGCACAGCAGTGAGAGCACTGTCTGCTATAACTGCGGTAATACTATCGTGAAACGGCTCGGCTACCAGACTGAGGTAGTCGGTCTGGACGGCTCAAAGTGCCGCTTCTGCGGGGCGGAGCTCAACTTCAGGACCGCCGAGAGGAGGGCGTGATGATTAGAAAGCCAGTCGTCGCTGGGCAATTCTACCCGGCATCAGCCTCGGAGCTTAAATCCATGATTGAGGGGATGGTCAAAGAAGATGCCATCGGCCTGGTCTCGCCCCACGCCGGCTATATTTATTCGGGGCCGGTAACGGCCGCTGTTATCTCTAGAATCAAGCTCAAGGACACCTTTATTATCATGGGGCCCAACCATACCGGCAGCGGTAAGCCTTTAAGCATCATGACCGAGGGCACCTGGAAGACACCGCTGGGCAAGGTGGAAATCGACTCGGTGCTGGCCAAGAAGATTCTAGCCACCTCCAAGCACCTCAAAGAGGACAAGGTCGCCCACCTCTACGAGCACTCCATCGAGGTCCAGCTGCCCTTTTTGCAGTATTTCAAGCCCGATTTTAAGCTGGTGCCCATCGTCTTCGGCCACGCCAGCGGCGCCGTCTACAAGGAAGTCGGCAAGGAGATAGCCAGGGCGGTCAAGAAACTGCGCCGAAAGGTGGTAATCATCGCCTCCAGCGATATGACCCACTACGAGCCGCAGGAGTCGGCGCAGGCCAAGGACAGCCAAGCTATAGAGGCCATACTGAACCTGGATGAGGACGAACTGCTGAAGAGGGTCAGCCAGCTCGGCATCACCATGTGCGGCTATGCCCCGGCGGTCAGCCTCATCGTCGCCGCCAAGGAACTGGGCGCCACTGGCACCGAGCTGGTCAAATACCAGACCAGCGGCGATACCACCGGCGATTACTCGGCGGTGGTCGGCTACGCCGGCATAATAATAAAGGGCGGAGGCAGATAAGGATGCACCCGCTGGTGGCCCTGGCCAGGAAGACGGTGGAGAGCTTTATCAAGGAGGGCAAAACCAATCCGCCGCCGGAGCTTACCCCTGAGATGAAGGAGAAGGCGGGCGTCTTCGTTTCCATTCATAAGCTCGGCGAGCTGAGGGGCTGCATCGGCACCTTTGAGCCGCAGAGGGCTAACGTGGCCGAGGAGGTCATGGCCAACGCCGTTGCTTCGGCGACCAGAGACCCCCGCTTCTTCCCCATCACCGCCGACGAGCTTGAAGAGCTCTCATACAGCGTGGACGTCCTCACCAGGCCGGAGCCGGTGAAGAGCCCGGAGGAGTTAGACCACAAGCGGTACGGGGTTATCGTTGAGCGCGGAATAAGAAAGGGCTTGCTCCTGCCCGACCTTGAGGGCGTGGACTCGGTGGACTATCAGATTGAAATCTGCCGGCAGAAGGCGGGCATAATGCCCGATGAGCCGGTGAGGCTATACAGATTTGAGGTGAAGAGGTATAAGTAATTATAAATCTTTTCCCACCCACCGCCCTTTAAGGAAGGGGCACAAGTGATGATAATATGAAAAAGAGCTTTGAATTAAGAAACATTCATCTGAGAACTGGAAACAGAACAGGGGATAGTATAAGTCTAGATTTCAAATCATGTGCTATTTTCAAGGATAAATTTACTAAAGCGCGCGGAGAAATATTGGAACAATCAATGGCTATCATTGCAGAATTAGACCATTTTTTTGATACCCTGAATATACAAAAACCCAACAGCAAACCCGGTGAGGACTTCATGGACAAATGGAAGCTATTTCGACAAACTCTTCGTGGGCTACCTGAGTTTAAATCCTCTACTAGAGAATTAAGGCGAGACGTCCACAAAGCCATTGGACTAAGGGATAAATACGCACACGCAGACTTAGGTTTCACAAATAACAAGCCTGAGATAAAGTATGAAAAAAGAGAAGGCAATAACATTGAAATTATTGTTGAACCAGTTAATGATGAAATACTAGAAAATGATGCGAAGTTCTTTGAAAAGGTTAAACGTGATTTAAGGCTATTAAACCTTTCTATCGAAAGATATAAAAGGGAGTCTGAGAGGGGCAAATAAAAATGCTAAAAGACCTGGTACTTAAAAACCGCAGCTACCGGCGCTTTTACCAGGAAGTGCCCGTAGAAAGGGAAACGCTAAAAGAGCTGGTTGACCTGGCCAGGCTCTCGGCATCTGCCGCCAACCTGCAATCGCTCAAATATATCCTCT
>DAOUMQ010000084.1:0-3784 GCA_034410425.1 Dehalococcoidales bacterium
GCCCGACTGCATCGAGCGCTTTGCCGCCGAGAAGGGGATATCGGTGGGACAGGCTATCCTGGTGGGGGGAATCGGGGAGGGTCAAGTGGTCGTTGGCCCCCGCGACTCCGCCGAAATGCCACCCCAGCCCGTCCTCCATCCCGTCGACGGCGCCCATGAGGTTGTGGGCGTTGGCGTCATCGCCCCCGATAAGGAGGGCAAGCCGGTCCTGCACATCCACGCCTCCCTGGGGCGCTCTGGAAAGGCTTTTACCGGCTGCCTGCGCCCGGGGGTTAAGACCTGGCTGGTGGGTGAGGCCATAATCTTTGAGATCCTGGGGGCTAAAGCCGCCCGCCTGCCCGATAAAGCAAGCGGGTTTGATTTGATGGAGGTTTGAGGAAAGGCAGAGGGCTGGTGGCTCACCCTCTGCCCTACAGAAAATAGTTGTTAGACTAGTTCACCGACCATATGTCTCAGTCAGCCGATGACAAGCAACACACAACACTTCACAATTGGACAAAGTATCAGACCCACCAGCAAGTAAAGATGTTATGTGGTGGGCTTCCCATTGACCATACCGCGTGAAGGTCTTTGGACATCTGCCGCCATGGTGCGGAGCATCAAGTCCATCGTGTTCTCGGTGACACTCACACCGCCCGCCTGACCTCTTGAAGGCTTGGTCTTTAACGTCTTCAGAAAACGCCATACTATAAATCTCCTAATAAATACTAGCCCTGCTAGGAGGCGATCGACCGCGCCCTCTTGACTTTTGGGAAAACAAGGTGGTAGGATTTAGCTGCTATAGTAAGTCCCTAGCAGGGCTGCTATGTGAGACCCCCTGCCACCAACGGGGGGTTTCACGCTTTTCAGATTAAAAGAGCCTCCTGTAAAGGAGGCTCTTTCGGTCACTTGGCTTGTAAAACTCCTGGCTCAACTCACCAAATAGGCGCCTCCTGATTTGCTTCTTTATCTATGTAGCTTATCCTTAATTCTAAACTACCACAGAGAATATTGAAGTTCAAGAGGTTTGCCCCCAAATATGGTTTTTTTCATGAAAATACGCAAAAATGCACTTTATGTAAAGTTTTTTAGAGGTGGAACTTCAGCTCGGCAGGGCGGGTGGGCGGGAAGAAAGCCCCCCCAAAAAATCAGGGAGGGGTAATGCCCCTCCCCAATAGCTCTTAAAATATTCAGTTCCTAACGCTACCGGCTTAACGCTTAACCCTCGTACTTAAAGGAGACCCTCACCTTGGCCCGGTAGCTGATAACCTTGCCCTTGTCAATCTGCATATCCAGCTCCTCAATCTCGGCGATGCGCAGGTCGCGCAAAGACTTGGCCGCCGTCTCCACGGCCACCGTGGCCGCATCCTCCCAGGACTTGGTGCTGGTACCCACCACGGTGATTATCTTGTAAACACTGTCCGACATATTATCCTCCTTTAATTTCTCCTAGTCTATAAGAATAAGCGGCATCCTGTCAACAGCGTTGTCAGCGGTGTCCCCAAAAGCTATACTATTAATATGCCAGAGTTCCAGATTGTCTCCGATTTCAAGATGACCGGAGACCAGCCCCAGGCGGTGGACGGGCTGGTGGAGGGCTTAAATAAGGGCTTTGAACAGCAGACCCTGCTCGGCGTAACGGGGAGCGGCAAGACCTTCACCATGGCCAATGTCATCGCCCGGCTGCAGAGGCCGACCCTGGTCATCTGCCACAACAAGACCCTGGCCGCCCAGCTCTGCAGCGAGTTCAAGGAGTTCCTCCCCAACAACGCCGTGGAGTACTTCGTCAGCTACTACGATTATTACCAGCCCGAAGCCTATCTCCCCCGCACCGATACCTTCATCGAGAAGGAGATTAATATTAACGAGGAGATTGATAAGCTCCGCCACGCCGCCACCCGCTCCCTGTTTACGCGGCGGGATGTGGTCATCGTGGCTTCGGTCTCCTGCATCTACGGGCTCGGCGAGCCCGAGGAATACCTCAGCTTTGTCTTGAGCCTCAAGAAGGGCGAGGGCTACCGCCGGGAAAAGCTCCTCCGCCAGCTGGTGGACATGCAGTATGAGCGCAACGACATCGACTTCAGCCGGGGCAAGTTCCGCCTCCGCGGCGATACCCTGGAGATTCAGCCCGCCTATGAAGAACTGGCCCTGCGCATCGAGTTCTTCGGCAACGACATCGAGCGCATCCTGGAGATTGACCCCCTCACCGGCGAGCTGCTCAAAGAGATGGATGAAGTGGACATCTATCCGGCCAAGCACTTCGTTACCTCGCACGACAAGCTGATGGTGGCCCTGGGGAGCATAAAACAAGAGTTGGAGGAACGCCTAGCCGAGCTAAAAGGGCAGGGCAAGCTTTTAGAAGCGGCAAGGCTTGAAGCCCGCACCAACTACGATTTGGAGATGCTACGGGAAGCCGGCTACTGCCACGCCGTGGAGAACTACTCCCGTCACTTATCACAGCGCCCCCCGGGCAGCCCCCCCTGGACGCTGTTGGACTACTTCCCCGATGACTTTCTCTTGTTTATCGATGAATCGCACATGACCATCCCCCAGATTCGGGGCATGCATCACGGCGACGTCTCCCGCAAGGAGACGCTGGTGGAGTACGGCTTTCGCCTTCCCTCGGCTTTGGACAACCGCCCCCTGAACTTCACCGAGTTCACCCAGCGCATCAACCAGGTCGTTTACACCTCGGCAACGCCGGCGGAATACGAATACAAGCACAGCCAACAGGTGGTGGAGCAGCTAGTCCGCCCCACCGGCCTGCTGGAGCCGACGGTTGAAATCAAGCCGACCAAGGGGCAGATTGACGACCTCCTCGACCAGATTAAGAGCCGGGTGGACAGGGCTGAGCGCTGCCTGGTGACCACCCTGACCAAGCGCATGGCCGAGGAGCTGGCCGACTACCTGATAGAGATGGGCATCAAGACCCACTATTTACACTCCGAGATTGAAACCCTGGAGAGGGTGGAGATACTGCGCGACCTCCGCCTGGGCGTTTACGACGTGGTGGTTGGCATAAACCTGCTCCGGGAGGGGCTCGACCTGCCCGAGGTCAGCCTGGTGGCCATCTTAGACGCCGACAAAGAGGGCTACCTGCGCTCTGAAGGGGCTTTAATCCAGGCCCTGGGGCGCGCCGCCAGCCACATTGACGGGCACGTCATCATGTACGCCGATAGCGTCACCAAATCGATGCAGGCCGCCATCGACGAGACCCAACGCCGCCGCCAGATTCAGGTAGTCTACAACAAGGAGCACGGCATTACCCCCCAGGGCATCAGGAAAGCCATCAAGGACATCACCGAGCGGGTGAAGGTCGCCGCCGAGGTCCGGGCCGTCTATGACGCCACCGCCCCCCACACCAGGGAGGACATCGCCCGCCTCATCAAGGAGCTGGAAGGGCAGATGAAGACGGCCGCCCGCAACCTTGAGTTTGAGAAGGCGGCGCTAATCCGCGACCGCATCGTTGAGTTGCGCAAGGAGTTCGAGCCGGTGGAGATAGACAGATGAGCCATGACGAGCTAGAGACCAAGCAGGAGCGCCGGGAGAGGAAGCTCCGTAAGAAGCGGGAGCGCATAGCCAAGCACGGTAAGAACCTGGCTAAAGTCTATATGGATGCGATTATGAAGAGGTTAAGGAAAAAGGGGAAATAAAAAGGAGGGCAACATGATTGAGCGAGTTCATGAGCACATCATCAGCGAACTTGGTACAAACTCACGCACGGACACGGTTTTCGTTCTCACCGGGATTATCCTCAACCTGCTGGTCCTGGGCATCAATTCCGGAATCGCCCTAAGCGCATCTG
>DAOUMQ010000085.1:0-6594 GCA_034410425.1 Dehalococcoidales bacterium
CCGCCGTAGCCCTGAGCATGATGGTCCACAAGGGAAAAGCCAGGGTCTTTGACTCTGAAGAAGAAGTCACCAGGGCTATCATGCACCAAAAGATAAAGTCAGGGGAAGTACTGGTCATCCGCTATGAAGGACCTAAAGGGGGGCCTGGGATGAGGGAGATGCTCACCCCCACTTCCCTCTTAACCGGTATGGGCCTGGATAAAAAAATAGCCCTCGTCACCGACGGGCGTTTCTCCGGAGCCACCCGCGGGGCAGCCATCGGGCATGTCTCACCCGAAGCCGCCAGCGGAGGGCCCATCGCCGCCTTGAGGAACGGGGACATAATAAAGAGTGATATTCCTAACTATAAGCTTGACGTGGAGCTTGACGAGAAACAGATATCGGAGCGCCTGTCCAGACTGGCTGCGTTCAAACCCAGAGTGAAGACAGGCTATCTCCAGCGCTATGCCGAGCAGGTAGGCCCGGCTAGCCACGGAGCCGTGTTCGAGGAGGTAAAGGAGCCATCATGAAACTGACCGGAGCTCAAATGGTATGCGAAGGTCTGGTCAAAGAAGGGGTAGAGGTTATCTTTGGCATACTGGGCGGAGCCCTTTTGCCCCTGTATGATACCCTGCCTCAATATCCCCAGCTTCGCCATATACTGGTGCGCCATGAGCAGGGGGCGGCCCATGCCGCTGACGGCTATGCCAGAGCCACCGGAAAGGTAGGGGTGTGCTTTGCTACCTCCGGTCCCGGGGCGACCAACCTGGTAACCGGCATCGCCAACGCCCACCTCGACTCGGTGCCGATACTGGCCATAACCGGTCAGGTAGCCCGGCCCTTTATCGGAAAGGACGCCTTCCAGGAGGTTGATATTACCGGCATCACCCTGCCTATCACCAAGCATAACTACCTGGTCATGGATGCCGCTGAAATACCCAAGGTGGTTAAAGAGGCTATTTACCTGGCCAGGACGGGGCGGCCGGGGCCGGTGCTTATCGACCTGCCCCGCGACGTCCAGATAGAGCAGGCCGAATTTCACTACCCGGCCAAGGTCGATTTGCCCAGCTACAAGCCGACGCTACGGGGGCACCCGGCGCAGATTAAGAAGGCGGCCAAGCTGATAAACGAGGTCCAAAGACCGGTGATTATCGCCGGCAGAGGGGTAATCATTTCCGGGGGGTACAGCGAACTAAAGCAGTTGGCCGAGACCGCCCAGATACCGGTGATTACCACCCTGCTGGGCATCAGCTGCTTCCCCGAGTCCCACACCCTAAGCTACGGGATGCTGGGGATGCACGGCATGGCTTATGCCAATATGGCGGTTGATGCCGCCGACCTGATTATCGCTATCGGGATGAGGTTTGATGATAGGGCCACGGCTAAGGTAAGCGCTTTTGCCCCTCACGCCCATATTATCCATATAGATATAGACCCGGCGGAGATAGGCAAAAACGTGCGCGTGGACGTGCCCATTGTCGGCGATGCCACCGCCGTTCTTAAAGACTTAAATAAGCTGATTAATCCGGCCAGGCATATTGATTGGATCAGGCAGCTTGACGACTGGCGCAAGGAGCACCCACTGACCAGTATCAGGGATACCGAACAGCTCCTGCCCCAGTATGTAGTCCGCCAGATCTATGAGGCGACCAGGGGTGAGGCGATTATCGTTACCGGCGTGGGGCAGCACCAGATGTGGGCCGCCCAACACTACTGGTACGATAGGCCCAACACCTTCATCTCCTCCGGAGGGCTGGGAACGATGGGCTTTGGGCTGCCGGCATCTATCGGGGCTAAAGTGGGCTGTCCTGATGAAACCGTCTGGTGTATCGACGGCGACGGCAGCTTTCAGATGACCATCCAGGAGCTAGCCACCGTAGTCCAGGAAAAGGTGGCGGTAAAAATAGCCGTCCTGCACAATAACTATCTGGGAATGGTAAGGCAGTGGCAGGAGATGTTCTACGGAAAGCGCTATGTAGCCACGCCTCTATCCGGCCCGGACTTCGTCAAGATCGCCCAGGCCTACGGCTTTCCCGGGTTAAGGGTGGAAAACAAAAAAGAGGTAATCCCGGCCATCCAGAAGGCGATGGAGGAGCCGGGCCCATTCCTGATTGATTTTAATATTGAACCAGAGGAGAATGTTTATCCCATGGTGCCGCCGGGGGCGGCTCTGTCCGAAGTCCTGGAAGGACCTAAAAAGCAGGCCAAAGCGGCCAAGGACTCGGCGAAGCTACCGGTGAGCAACCTCTAAAGGTTAGAAAAGGGGTGGTAAGCATGACCAAGCACACTATAGTCGCCCTGGTAGCCGATAAGCCCGGGGTGCTCAACCACATGGCAAGCCTCTTCCGGAGGCGCAGCTTTAATATCGAAAGCATCGCCGTGGGCCACAGTGAAGTGCCCCACCTATCGCGGATGACCATTGTCGTCGATGGCGCCAACACCATGGTGGAGCAGGTCAGGAAGCAGTTGGACAAGGTCGTGGACGTGGTCAAGGTCTTTGATATTACCGGAGACGCCATGATTGCCCGCGAACTAGCCCTGATTAAGGTAACCGCCACCTCGGCCACCAGGAGCGAGATTATCGAGATTGTGGATATCTTCCGGGCAAATATCGTAGACGTCGCCTCCGATTCGGTAACCATCGAGGTTACCGGCGACGAGGATAAAATAAACTCCCTGCTTAAACTGCTCCGCGGCTTCGGCATCAAGGAAATAGCCAGGACCGGGCGCATCGCTATGGCACGGGGCGCTGCCGGAGCCTCCCCGGAGGAGAAAAAGGCAGCTAAGGCTAAAGGAGAGAAAACATCTTAAAAGGAGAAGGACTATGGCCAAGATATATTATGACGCCGATTGCAATCTTAAATTACTCGAGGGAAAGACAGTGGGTATTATCGGCTATGGCAGTCAGGGGCACGCCCAGGCCCAAAACCTCAGAGACAGCGGCTGCCAGGTAATAGTGGCTGAGGCTAAGGGAAGCGAGGGCTGGAAGAACGCCCAAGCCGCCGGCTTCAAGGTGATGAGCGCAGCCGAGGCGGCCAAGGAAGCCAATATCATCGTGATGCTGGCCCCGGATAACCTGCACAAAGAAATCTATTACGGAGCCATCGAGAAAGGGCTTTCTCCGAGCAACCTGCTGATGTTCGCTCATGGCTTCAACATCCACTACGGCCAGGTTATTCCGCCGCCCAACATTGATGTCGCCATGATTGCCCCCAAGTGCCCCGGCCATATGCTGAGACAGCTCTATACCGAAGGCGCCGGCTCGCCGGCGATAGTGGCCGTCCATCAGGACGCCTCGGGCAAGGCGAGGGATATCGCCCTGGCCTACGCCAAGGGCATCGGCTGCGGCCGGGCTGGAGTCATTGAGACCACCTTTGCCGAGGAGACCGAGACCGACCTCTTCGGCGAGCAGACGGTACTTTGCGGCGGGGTCACCGCCCTGATAAAGGCCGGCTTTGAGACCCTGGTCGAGGCCGGCTACCAGCCGGAGATTGCCTACTTTGAGGTCTGCAACGAGCTCAAGCTCATCGTCGACCTGATTTACAAAGGCGGCTTGACCCACATGCGCTACTCGGTCAGCGATACCGCCGAGTACGGCGATTACACCCGCGGCCCAAGGGTAATTGACGAGATGGTCAAAGAGGAGATGATGGCAATCCTGGCCGAGATTCAGGACGGCAGCTTTGCCCGAGAGTGGATTTTAGAAAACCAGGCCGGGCGCCCGGTCTATAACGCCTTAAAGAAAATGGACGCCGAGCACCCGTTAGAGCTGGTGGGCAAAGAGCTCCGGGAGATGATGCCCTGGCTCAAAGGGAAATAACAAGTAATAAAGGCTTCTGGTCATAAAATGAAGTATAACAAGCGTTCCTTTTACGGGGGAAATAAACTCATCCTTACCCGCCCCTCTCCTTACCCAACGGAGAGGGGAAACAACGGTATGACTAGAGAATATTTCTCCCTAAGGAGGAAACAATGGATAAAGTAATAATATTTGATACTACGCTGCGTGACGGCGAGCAGGCAGCCGGGGGGACATTGAATGTCCAGGAGAAGCTGGAGATAGCCCGGCAGCTGGAAAAACTCAAAGTAGACGTTATTGAGGCTGGCTTTCCCATCAGCTCTCAGGGTGATTTTGAGGCGGTAAGGCTTATCGCCAAGGAGGTCCGCACCCCCATAATCTGCGCCCTGGCCCGGGCCGTGCCCCAAGATATAGACCGCGCCTGGGAGGCAATCAAAGGGGCCAAGCACCCGCGGATACACGTTTTTCTCTCCTCATCGGATATACACCTCGGCTATCAGCTAAAGAAGAGCCGCGAGGAGATTCGGCAGACCGCCCGGGAGATGGTGGCCAAAGCCAAGAAGTATACCGATGATATAGAGTTTTCGCCCATGGACGCCAGCCGCACCGAGCCCGAATACCTCCACCAGATACTGGAGGCAGTGATTGACGCCGGCGCCACCACGGTGAATATTCCCGATACGGTGGGCTACGCCATCCCCGAAGAGTTCGGCAACCTTATAGAGGGCATTATCAAGAATGTGCCCAACATCAAAAAGGCGGTAATCAGCGTTCACTGCCATAATGACTTAGGTCTAGCCGTAGCCAACAGCCTGGAAGCGGTAAAGAGGGGCGCCCGGCAGGTGGAGTGCACCATCAACGGCATCGGGGAAAGGGCGGGCAATGCCTCCATGGAAGAAATCGTTATGGCTATCCGCACCCGCAAGGACTTCTTCAACCTGAGCACCGATGTCGATACCAGGCAGATATACAAAGCCAGCCGATTGGTAAGCGAGCTGAGCGGCTTTGTCGTCCAGCCCAACAAGGCAATCGTCGGGGCTAACGCCTTCCGCCACGAGTCGGGAATCCACCAAGACGGCGTCATCAAGGTGCCCATAACCTATGAAATAATGGACCCCAAGACGGTGGGCATACCCGCCTCCAGCCTGGTGCTGGGCAAGCTCAGCGGGCGCCACGCCTTCAAGGAGCGCCTGGCCGAGCTGGGCTATAACTTGAGCGAGACCGAACTTAACCGCACCTTCACCGCCTTTAAAGAGCTGGCCGACAAAAAGAAGGGGGTCACCGATAGGGATATTGAGTCCCTCATCGCCGAGGAGCTGCGCACCGTCTCCGAGGTCTATCACCTCGACCGCGTCCAGGTCTCCTGCGGTGACCGGGGCATTCCCACCGCCGCCGTCAGGCTCATCAACCCCGACGGCAAGACCCTGGAGGATGCCGCCCTGGGCACCGGCCCCGTCGACGCCGTCTATAAGGCGATTAACCGAATAGTGGGCGTGCCCAACCAGCTCACCGAGTTTGCCGTTCAATCGGTAACCGAGGGCATCGATGCCATCGGCGAGGTGCTGATAAGGATAGAAAGCGAGGGCATAACCTATACCGGCCGGGGCGCCGATACCGATATTATCGTCGCCAGCGCCAAAGCCTATATGAATGCCCTGAACCGATTGCTGGCCGTCAGAAAGGCGGCTAAGTAGCTCTTTAAAAATAGAGGTGATGAGGTGGGAACTGAAGGCACCGCTTCATACGGTTACTGCCGTGGATACTAACCTCCCGCTAGCCGAACGGAGGTACCGAGCTTGAGCTTCGGGTGTGAGCTATTCATTGCGCCGCTGATTGCATCTATAGTCGGCTTCCTCGGCGGTTACACCGGTATTGCCGGAGGCCCTTTCATCGTCTTCCTGCTTTCCGTCTCGCTGGGTTACTCCCAACACGCCGCCCAGGGCACGGTACTGGCGATGATGCTGGGCCCGATGACTATTCTGCCCGTGATTGACGGTTGGAACATCGTACGGAAGAGATGGAAGGAAATCCTGGTAGCCACCCTTGCCTACATGGCCTTCTCGCTGGGAGGAGCCGAAACCGCCTATCTCTTCAGTTCTCCGGTGCTGAAGCTGGTCTTTGGGGTATTTATTACCGTCCTCGGGCTTACCTATATCCTTTTCTCTACTAAACATGTCAGCCCCATAGCCGACAGAAGCGATAAAAGCGTGCCGCTGGTTTTAATGGCACTTATCGGGGCCTTTATCGGTACGGTGGGAGGTATGGTGGGGATAGGTGCTGGGATTCTGCTCATTCCCATCCTGACGATGGGTCTGGGAATAGAGCGGGTGGAAGCCCAGACGATGTCCCTGGCCCTCCTCCTGCCTCCGGTAAGTATCGGGGCCGTGGCTAAATATGGCTTCCTGGAGAACGACGTTATCTGGCCGGTGGCCGGGCTGATGCTTCTCGCCTACGTCATTACCTCCGGCTTGGGATACAGGTTTAGCCTCAGGCACCGTACCCTGGTGGTACAGGCTGTCCTGTCGGTGCTACTGGTATTAGCCGGGGTTATCTCCATCATCCAGGGTGCCGGACTCTTCTAAGGAGGAGAGATAAGAATGCAGAAAATATACCTTGAGCAAAGGAAGCAAAATTGACTCTAGCCGAGAAGATACTAGCGGCTCACGCCAATAAGAAAAAGGTAAGACCGGGAGACTTTATAAACGTCCGGGTAGACCTGGTCATGGCCAACGACATTACCGCCCCCATCGCCATCAAAGAGTTTCAGAGAATAGGGGTAAAGCGAGTCTTTGACCGCAACAAGGTGGTAATGGTGC
>DAOUMQ010000086.1:0-11687 GCA_034410425.1 Dehalococcoidales bacterium
TTTAAGGAGGGGGGCGAGAGGGCCTTACCCCGCCCCTGGGGAGGGGTTGGAGAGTTGTAAGAGAGGTGAAACCCCTTTTGGGTGGGCTGGGTGGGACGCAAGACTTGGGGGAGAGGTAAATATAAAAATGTCTAGAGGAGAAAGGTCGATTGGACTTTCACTATCTTAGCTGGATAGTCTTCCTGCCGGTGGTGGGGGCAATCCTCATTGCCTTCATCCCCCGCCTTTCGGCCAAGAAGATAAGGTGGCTGGCGGCGCTCTTTACCTTCGTGCCCCTGGCGCTGTCCATCCATCTCTTTACCATCTTCGACCGCTCCTCGGGCGCCATCCAGTTCGAAGAGATGTTCTCCTGGATCCCGGCCATCGGCGCTAACTACCACCTGGGCGTGGACGGCCTGAGCCTGCCCCTGGTGCTATTGATGGCTCTCCTCGGCTTTCTGGTGGTGCTCATCTCCTGGAAGGTCGAATTAAGAATCCGCGAGTACTTTGCCTGGCTATTGCTCCTGGAGACCAGCATTCTGGGGGTCTTCTGCTCCCTTGACCTGCTTCTCTTCTTCCTCTTCTGGGAGATAGAGGTCATCCCCATGTACTTCTTGATCTCCATCTGGGGGACGGGGAGGAAAGAATACTCGGCGATAAAGTACGTGGTCTATACTTTGTTCGGCAGCGCCATGATGCTGGCCGGCATCCTCTGCCTGTATTTTACCACCGGCAGTTTGAACATGGTGGAGATAGCCCAGGGGGGCTTGGGCATGGTACAGATGGTAATGCCGGCGACGGCTATCTTCTTCCTGCTCTTGGTCGGCTTCGCCGTTAAGCTTCCCGTCTTTCCCTTGCATACCTGGCTGCCCGATGCCCACACCGATGCCCCGACGGCGGTGAGCGTGGTGCTGGCTGGGGCGCTGCTCAAGATGGGCGGCTACGGGATGATTCGATTGTGCGTAAGCATATTCCCCACCGTTGCCCAACAGTACGCCCTTCTGCTGATAATACTGGCCGTGGTCAGCATCCTCTACGGGGCGGCGGTAACCCTGAGGCAGACCGATTTAAAGAGGCTGATTGCATATAGCAGCATCAGCCATATGGGCTATGTCCTTCTCGGCATATTCGCCCTGGGGCAGGTGAGCATGGTGGGGGCTGGCATGCAGATGTTCAGCCACGGCATTATCACCGGTCTGCTCTTTGCCATGGCCGGCTTGGTGATGCACAACGCCGGGGAAAGAAACTTAAACAAGCTGGGCGGGCTGGCCCGGCAGATGCCGATTATCGTCGTTGTCTTCTCGGTGGCCGGGGTGGCTTCTCTGGGACTGCCCACCACCAGCGGTTTTGCCGCCGAGTTCCTGGTCTTTGTCGGTAGCTTTTCTAGCAGCGTGGTCGCCGGGATGCAGGTCTATACCATCCTCGGCGTGCTGGGTATCGTCATCACCGCCGGCTATATCCTCTGGATGCTGCAGAGGGTATTCTACGGCCAGCCGCTGAAGCAATTCGCCAAGGCCAAGGACGCCGATATTCTGGAGCGGGTTTACATGTTTGTTTTCGTGGCCGTGATTATGGGGGTCGGCATTTATCCGGCCGTCCTGACCGACGTTATTAAGGCGGGCATTGCCCCCGTGATGGGGTTACTAGGTGGTTAAAGCATGTTGAATTTCGGACTGCTTATACCGGAGCTGACTCTGGCGGCTACGGCCATCGTAGTCATCCTGCTTGACCTGGTTATCCAGCGCAAGGGGGTGCTGGCGGTGGTCGGCGTAGTTGGCGTGGTGGTCGCCGCCGGCTTCACCATATCCATGTGGGGTGGCAGCTCCCAGCTTATTTTCAACGATATGCTGGTGGTGGACAACTTCGCCCTCTTCTTCAAGCTGTTGTTCCTGGTTATCGCCGCCCTGGTGATTCTGGCTTCGACAGACTATGTCTCCAAGCTCTCCCGCTTCCAGGGGGAGTACTACGCCCTGGTGCTGTTAGCCGCTCTGGGCATGATGCTGATGTCGGCCACCACCGAGCTAATCTCCATCTATATCGCCCTGGAGCTGACCAGTATCTCGTTATATGCCCTGGTCGGCTTTCTCAAGGACCCCAAATCAACCGAGGCTTCTTTAAAGTATCTATTGCTGGGGGCGGTGGCTTCGGCGGTTTTGCTCTTCGGCATGGCGCTGGTCTTTGGCTTCACCGGCCAGACCCAGCTGGGCGAGATTGCCCGGTCTATCCAGGGTATGTCGCTTTCAGGCGTGATGTCCAGCCCCGGGCTTATTCTGGGCATGGTCTTGATGATAGCCGGCTTCGGCTTTAAGATTGCCGCCGTTCCCTTCCACATGTGGGTGCCCGATGTTTACGAGGGGGCGCCGACGCCGATAACCGCCTACCTCTCGGTGGCCAGCAAGGCGGCCGGCTTCGCCATTATCCTGCGCATTTTCTATTCCGCCTTCGGCCTTCCCTCCTGGCTGAGTCTGGACTGGGGGCTGGTCTTCGCCGTGCTGGCGGCTATCGGCATGACCCTGGGTAATATCATTGCCCTTCCCCAGGCCAACATCAAGCGCATGCTGGGTTATTCTAGTATTGCTCAGGCGGGCTACCTCATGGTGGGGTTGGCGGTGGTGGGGATTGCCTCCGCCGCCGATGTCATCGGCCGGAGCACCCTCCTCTTCTTCCTGGCCAGCTACGCCCTGACCAACCTGGGCGCCTTTACCGCCATCATCGCCATCTCCAAAAGGGTCGATAGCGATTTAATTAAGGACTATGCCGGCATGGGCCGGCGGGCGCCACTGCTGGCTTTAGCTCTAACCCTTTGCCTTATTTCCCTGATTGGCATGCCCCCGGCCGCCGGCTTTCTGGCCAAGTTCTATATCTTTAGCGGGGCGTTACAGCACGACCTTCTCTGGCTGGTGATTATCGCCGTCATCAATAGCGTTGTCTCGGCCTATTATTATCTGCGCGTGGTCAAGGTGATGTGGACGGGTGAGCCGGCTTCGCTAACCAGGGTGCCTTCTTCGGTGGCTTTGAGGGTGGCTCTGGGTTTGTCCTGCTTGGGCGTTTTGTTTTTGGGTATTGTCCCCGGCTTGATGATGAAGCTAGCCGAGCTGGCGGCTAAGATGTTCGGCTTTTAGGTTTCGCTTCCCATACCCACCCGCCCACAAGGGTTTTTACCCTCTTGAACTCTTCAGCCCTTCCCCTCCATTTTTTATCGGTAGTCTTTCGTCCCACCCAGCCCGCCCAAAAGAGGTTTCACCTCTCTTACAACTCTTTTGCCCTACCCCATTTTTTAACTCAACTCTTTTCTCCCACCCAGCCCGCCCAAAAGAGGCTCCGCCTCTCTTACAACTCTCTACCCCTCCCCCGTGGAAAAAGGGGGATTAAGGGGGATTTCCTTAAAAGGGCGGCGGGTGGGAAAAGATATAAAAAGGGGAGGGCTAACGCTCCTTTCCCTCCCCACCCGACTTGTTGTATAGTTAGGCTTAACCCCTGAACCCCGAGGAGGCTTTAAAAGGAGGCAAAAATGTTGTTCTATCTATTCCTGCTGGCCGCCATCGTCTTAATCATTCTGGCCATAGTCAAAATCGGTAGCATCGCCTTTCAGCTCACCGGCATGGAGCCCAAGATGGCCATGTTCCAGTCCCTCTCCGCCTTCACCAATACCGGCTTTACCACCAGCGCCGCCGAGGACGTGGTGCGGAACCGCAAGAGGCGGGTGATAGCCTCCGTCCTGATTATCATGGGCTATATCGGCATCGTTGGGGTCATTGTAACCCTGGTGCGTTCCTTCGCTATCGAGGTCGGCACCTGGCTGCCCACTCTAAAGCGCCTGGTCTTTGTCCTTCTGGGCTTGTATGTCCTCTACTTTATATTCATCTTCACCCCGCCGGGCCGCAAGCTGGGCAAGAAGTTCGCCCGCTACCGCCAGCGGCAGAGTAAAAAATAAGGTTTGTTGACTGGACTGCCCAGTATGGTTATGATAACCCTACAGGGTGTGCCCAAAGACCGGGCTTAATATTAAGGAGAAAAGAACATGTTGATACTAAAGAGGCTACTGGTATTATCCCTGGCGCTGGTCCTGGCCCTTGCCTTTGTCGGTTGCCAGGGACTTCTTCAAGAAGAGATAGACCGGATAATCGCTGGCGCCACCACCCCCCAGGTTGATACCGTCGGCTTTGATACCCATATGCTGATGGAGGTGAGTTTGACTGGCGAGTCCTCGACGGGCTCAGCGACCCTATCCTTTGATATAACTAATGGTGTTATGGATGTGGCCAATGAAAAGATGCATTATGAAATGGCTATGGTTATGGATGTACCGTTGATGGGTGAACAGGAATTGGCCGGGGAAGTTTATATCGTTGACGGCTGGATGTACACCAGGATGGACTTTTTCGGCCTGGGCGAACAGTGGGCAAAGATGGAGTTAAACGAGGAGACCTGGCAGCAGCAGGACCCGCTTTTCGAACAACTGGAGTTCCTGGCCGCCGCCGTCGAGGTTAATTACCTGCGCACCGAGATGGTAGATGACACTGAATGCTATCTTTTTGAGATAGTGCCCGATATGGAAGCCTTAGGCGAGATGTTGTCTGAAGAGATGGCGGGCATGGGAACGTTAGATTTCAGCCAGTTTGACCTGGAAGAATTTTCTACCGATTTGTCGGTTAGAGAGTGGATAGCCGTAGACAGCTCCCTGCTTATGAAGGTCGAGATTTACCTGGCTATGGAGATGAGCGCCAGCGAGGCGGGCGTCAGCGAGGAGGGAATTGATAGTATGACCACGGAGGTGACAATGGTGGTGAACTTCCACAACTACAATGAGCCGGTCTTCATAGAACTGCCTCCTGAGGCGCTGGAGGCCGAGGAGATAACCGATTAACCGCACCCGGGGCTTTGTCAACCAGAACCGCTTCCGGTCGAGCCGGGCGGTTAAGAAGCTGGGCAAGACCAGGCCGGTGGGGCGTGAAAAGAGGGCCAAGAAGTGAAGCGGCGATTTAGCTGGCCCATATTTTGGGCGCTGGTGGCGGTTTTCGTTGTCATCATGTGCCTCCTTTTCATTTTCATTCCACGGTTTAGAGAGTCTCAGGCCGGCCCCTGGTTGTTTCTGGCGCCGCTTATCGTCTTCTTCCTCTTGGGCGTTGCCCTCATCGTTTTCACGCTGAGGGAAAGGGTAGGCGGCAGGCTTAAAAAGTTCCTTTTGCTGACCGGGTCTTCCGCCGCCGGCTTTTTCCTCTTCGTCCTCCTGCACAACGCCTTTTACGCCCTGGGCACGGTGAGCGGCGACCTGTCGATAATAGGCCCCCTGGTGGACTTCCTTGTCGCCGCCTTCTTCTTCATGGCCATACCGGTCTGTCCCCTGGGGTTTCTGGTGGGGGCTATCGGTAGCGTTGTCCTCCTCCTCAAAAAATCAGGCTCAGGCTGACCGTCAATGTCCCCGCCTTGACACCTAAAAGGGGGCGATGTTACACTTCCCTTGCTTTTCGGAAGCGATGTTTTCCTTATAAGTTACTTAAGCGGGTCATAGCTCTATGAAGAGGATTGGCGTTCTATATCATCCCATGATTAAGGTCGCCCATACCCTGGCTGAGGAAGTGAAGGACCTGCTCACCGCCAGGGGGGTATCGGTGTGGCTGGGCTCCGCCTGGGAAGGGGAGGAGGCCAAGTCTCAGCTCAAAGGCACCGAGCTGATTATTACCGTCGGCGGCGATGGCACTATCTTGAGGGCGGCTCAGGTGGCGGTGGACGCTCAAATCCCGATTACGGGGATAAATCTGGGCAAGCTGGGCTTCATGGCCGAGCTCAGCGCCGAGGAGGTCGGGGAGAAGCTGCCGGCCTTGCTTGAGGGCAAGGGCTGGCTTGACGAGCGGGCTATGCTTGAGGCCGAGCTCGATACCGGCTCGGGGAAGGTGAGCACCTTTTACGCCCTGAACGATGTGGTGGTGGCGCGGGGGGCGATAGCCCGGGTGGTCTATGTGGAAGCCAGCATCGACGGCGAGCCGCTGACTACCTATAAGGCCGACGGCGTTATCGTGGCTACGGCCACCGGCAGCACCGGCTATTCGCTCTCGGCCGGCGGCCCTATCCTCCACCCCCAGTCTCAGGAATTCCTGCTGACGCCGATACTGCCCCACCTCAGCCTGGCTTACCCCCTGGTGTTGCCGGCTGGGGCGGTGGTTACATTACGCCTTACTACCCACCATCAGGCGGGCTTAAGCGTTGACGGTCATATCAACCTGCCGCTGGAGAGCGGCGCCGTCATTACTGTAAAGCACAGCGCTAACAGCGGCCGTTTTCTGCGGATTCATCCTCAAGCCGCTTTCTATAGCTCTCTGGAGCAAAAATTGAAAGGGAAACAAAACGTTGAAGGTAGAAAAAGCTAAAATAGGCGATGTCCCCCAGATGCACCAGCTCATCAACTACTTTGCCGAAAAGGACGAGATGCTGCCCCGCTCTCTAAGTGAGCTCTACGAGAACTTAAGGGACTGCTTTGTGGTCAGGGAAGGGGAGAAGGTGGTTGCCTGCGCCGCCCTGCATGTTTTCTGGTCGGACCTGGCCGAGATAAGGTCGCTGGCGGTAGCCGAGGGCAGCCAGGACAAGGGCATCGGCGTCCAGCTGATTAAAGCCTGCCTTGAGGAAGCCGGGGAGCTGGGCATTAAAACCCTCTTCTGCCTCACCTATAAGCCAGCCCTTTTTGAGAAGCTCGGCTTCTCTCAAGCCGATAAAATGGATCTGCCGAGGAAGGTCTGGACTGAGTGCTACCGCTGTCCCAAGTTCCCCGATTGCGACGAAATAGCTCTTATCTATCACCCGGAGGTCTAGCTTGGCTGAGGAAGAGACGCTCTCCCGCCGGACGGTCTATGAGGGGCGGGCGGTAAATCTACGTGTCGATACCGTCAGGACGGCCGGCGGACGGGAGACGACGCGGGAGATTGTGGAGCACAGCGATTGCGTGGCCGTTATCGCTGTTGACGATAAAGACAACATCCTGCTGGTAAGCCAGTTCCGCAAGCCGATAGAAAAGGAGTTACTGGAGATACCAGCCGGCGGCATCGACCCCGGCGAGACCCCGGAGGAGTGCGTCCGCCGCGAGATGCGCGAGGAGACCGGCTTTCTCCCCCGAAAGATAGAGCGGCTGGGCGGCTTCTACTCCGTTCCCGGTTACGGCACCGAATACCTCCATCTTTATCTGGCTACCGAGCTTGTCTCCAGCCCGCTTCAGGCCGAGGATAGCGAGGGCATTACCCTGGTGCGGGTGAAACTCGAGCAGATTCCGGGGCTTATCGCCTCGGGCGAAATCTGTGACGCCAAGAGCATTGCCGGGCTGCTCGTTTTTATGGGGTATCGGAAGTCAGCCCAGGGTGTCTGAGAGCCGGCGCCCGCCGATGAGGTGCAGGTGCAGATGGGGCACCGCCTGCCCGCCTTCTTCACCGCAGTTTATGGCCAGCAGATAGCCTTTTTCAGCCACGCCCTCTTCTTTAGCCAGCTGGTTGGCAACGGCTACCATCTTGCCGATGAGGTTGAGGTCGGTCGGGGATAGCTGGGTGAGGGAGGGGATATGCTGGCGGGGGCTGATAATCAGGTGGCGCGGCGCCTGCGGGTTGATATCGCGGAAGGCGATTATTTCTTGGTCCTGGTAGACGATGTCGCCGGGGATTTTACCGGCGGCAATCTGGCAGAAAATGCAGTCCATTTTTCTGTTCCCCCTGTCGTCTTTCTTCCCTACCCCGCCCCATAGGTTTATCGTCCCACCCAGCCCGCCCACTAGGGGGTTTTTACCTCCCCCCTTTGTGGTGTGTTAAAGAGGTAAACCTCTATAGGGTGGGTCAGGGTGGGAAATAAAACGCTTTCTAAAGACCAGGCTAAACCTCCCCTTATCCCCCAGGGTCTGTCTTCCCACCCAACCCTCCCTAGAAGGGCTTCGCTCCTCTCACAGCACCTCTAAAGGGCGGCGGGCGGGAAAAGATATAAAAAGGGGAGGGGGCTAACGCTCCCTTATTTCTTCTGGTATTTAGCCTTTCCCTGTTCAAAGAGGTCTGCCCCGTAGATGTCGTTGGCGACGATAGCCGGGAAGTTTTCTACGGTCAGCCGCATGACTGCCTCAGCGCCCAAGTCCTCGTAGGCTATAACCTCGGCTTTCTTGATGGTTTTGGCCAGCAGGGCGCCGGCGCCACCGGTAGCCACCAGGTAAACCGCTTTATACTTTTTGATAGCCTCTCTGACATCGGCTGAGCGGCTTCCCTTGCCAATCATGGCTCTAACGCCGGCGGCGAGGAGGCGCGGGGTATAAATATCCATGCGGAGGCTGGTGGTGGGACCGGCTGAGCCGATGACCTGCCCCGGCCTGGCCGGAGACGGCCCCATATAGTATAGCGTCTGGCCTTCAAGGTCGAAGGGCGGTTTTTCTCCCCTGTCCAGGGCCTGGATAATTCTGTGGTGGGCGGCATCCCGCATGGTATAGATGACACCGGAAATGTTGACTTTGGTGCCGACGGTCAGCTTTTCTATTGCTTTAGTATCAATCGGTGATGTGATGTTCATCAGCCCCCCGTTTTTAACCAGTGGTTTTCTTCTCATACCCACCCGCCCAAAAGGGTTTCACCCTCTTGAACTCTCTCTACCCCGCCCCATTTTAAGGAGTATTAAAGAGGTCTAACCTCAGCACGGCAGGGTGGGTTAGGGTGGGAAGTAAAACGAACTCTAATTAAAGAATTGCCTCCTTATGCCGGGCGCTGTGGCACTGCAGGTTGACCGCCACCGGCAGGCTGGTGATATGGGCGGGCATAACCAGAGCGTGCACGGCCAGGGCGGCGGTGGTGCCGCCCAGACCCATCGGCCCGATGCCCAGGGCGTTTACCTTGGCTAGAACCTCTTTCTCCAGGCGGGCAACCTCGGGGTCGGGGTTGGGCTGGCCCACCTTTCTAAGCAGTGCCTTCTTGGCCAGTATCATCGCCTTTTCCGCTGTTCCCCCGATGCCCAGCCCGATAATCAGCGGCGGGCAGGCGTTGCCGCCGGCGTTTTCAACGGTCTTGACCACCAGCTCGATAATGCCCTGGCTGCCCTGGTTGGGCAGGAGCATGGCCATCCGGCTCATATTCTCCGCCCCGCCCCCCTTGGGCATGACCGTAATCTTCAGCTTATCACCGGGGACGATTTCGGCGTGGATGACCGGCGGGGTGTTGTCTTTGGTGTTTATTCTCTCGGAGAAGGGCTGGCTGACCATGGCTTTCCTGAGGTAGCCCTGGGCGTAGCCCTGGCGCACCCCTTCTTCGACGGCTTTATAGAGGTCGCCGCCGCTGATGCGGACTTCCTGCCCTATTTCCAGAAAGACGACGGCGGTGCCGCAGTCCTGGCAGAGGGGCAGCTTTCCCTCTTTGGCAATTCTGGCGTTTTCTATGAGCTGGCTCAGGGTCTCTCGGCCCAGCGGGGACTTTTCGCTCTTTTGGGCTTGCTTTAGGGCGGCTAGAACGTCTTCCCCCAGCTCAAAGTTGGCTTGCTGGCAGAGTTGGGAGACTGTTTTAGTTATTTCAGCGGCTTTGATTTCTCTCAATTCCCCACCCCTCATTATATATCATCCCCCCTAAGTTTTTCTTCCCACCTAGCCCGCCCTTGTAGGCTTTTTCCCCCTTGAAGGGTGGGGTTAAGTATCCCTTCCTTGAAAGGGCGGTGGGCGGGAAAAGATATAAAATATTCGGGGGGGCTAATGCCCCATCCCCATCTTCTTTATCAGCTCTTTAACGCCCTCGGCGGAATTGTGCAAAAGTTGTTTTTCCTCATCGGTAAGCTCTAGCTCTATTATCTGCTCAATGCCTTTTTTGCCCAGCTTCACCGGCACCCCGATGACGCTGTCTCTAATCCCGTATTCCCCATCGAGGAGGGCGGCGCAGGGCAGGACTTCCTTTTTGTCGCCGACTACCGCCTCGGCCATGCGGGCAACGGCCGCCGAGGGGGCGTAGAAGGCGCTGCCCTTTTTAAGCAGGTCGACGATTTCTCTGCCGCCGTGGATGGCGCGCTCGGCCAGCTTATCGATAGTTTCCTGGGGCAGGAGCTCGGTGAGCGCTTTGCCCTTGACCGTGGTCAGCCGGGGGATGACCACCATGTTTCGGCCGTGCGCCCCCAGGACGCAGGGGGAGATATCTTTGGGCGGCACTTTTAGCTCGGCGGCGATGAAGGTGCTGAAGCGGGCGCTGTCCAGGACGCCGGACATGCCGATTACCCTATTGCGGGGGAACTTACTGGTCTGAATGGCCAGATAGGTCATGGCGTCCAGCGGGTTGCTGACCATGAGTATAACGCAATCCGGAGAGTATTTGACCACGTTATTGATGACCCCGGTGACGATTTTGGTATTGGCTATCAAAAGCTCATCGCGGGTCATGCCCGGTTTGCGGAAGAGCCCGGCGGTGATGATTACCACCTCGGAGGCGGCGGTATCCTGGTAGCTATCGCTCCCGCTGATAGTGGTCTTAAAGTTGACGATGGGCGCCGACTGGAGGATGTCCAGCGCCTTGCCCTGGGCCAGTCCTTCAACGATGTCCACCAGGACGACGTCGGCGTAGCCCTTCTCGACAATCCTCTGGGCGCAGGCGGCGCCGACATTGCCGGCGCCGATAATGCTAATCTTGCTGGCTATTTTCTAAGCTCCTTTAAGTTTCTCGATGACGGTATCGGCTACCTGCGAGGTGCCCACGGGATTGGCGGGTTTCATATCGTAGGTGACGTTCTTACCTTCGGCGATAACGGCGGCGATGGCTTTCTCCAGCTTATCGGCGGTCTTACTCTCGCCGAGGTGCCTCAGCATCATCACCCCGGAGAGCATCATTGCCATCGGGTTGACCTTGTTCTGCCCCTTGTATTTGGGGGCGCTGCCGTGGGTGGCTTCAAAGATGGCGGCTTCATCGCCCAGGTTGGCGCCGGCGGCCAGTCCCAGCCCCCCAATCAGACCGGCGCAGAGGTCGGAGATAATATCGCCGTAGAGATTGGGTAGTACCAGCACGTCGAACTGCTGGGGACGGCGCACTAATTGCATGCTCATGTTGTCGACGATTCTGTCCTCGAACTCAATGTCCGGGTAGCCCTTAGCCACCTCTCTGGCCACGGCCAGGAACAGCCCGTCGGAGAATTTGAGGATATTAGCCTTGTGGACGGCGGTCACTTTCTTGCGCTGGTAGGCGCGGGCGTAGTCAAAGGCAAAGCTGACGATGCGGCGGCTGGCGCTCTCGGTGATGACCTTGAGGCTGATGCCAGCGTCTTCGCCAATGCTGTGCCCCGTTGACTCGGCTACCAGCTCGCGCAGCCTTGTTGTCTCCGTTTTTCCCTTCTCGAACTCGATGCCGGCATAGAGGCCCTGGGTGTTCTCCCTGACCACGACGATATCGACATCGCTGAATGACGTGGGGGCGCCGGGGTAAATCTTGCAGGGGCGGAGGCAGGCGTAGAGGTCAAGCTTCTGGCGCAGGGCGACGTTAACGCTTCTAAACCCGGAGCCTACGGGGGTGGTAACCGGCCCTTTGAGGGCGACCCTGTTTTTCTTTATGGACTGGAGGGTGGCATCGGGGAGGAGGGCGCCGAGCTTTTCCTGGGCTTCGGCGCCGGCGTAGGCCAGCTCCCAGTTGAATTTTAGGCCGCTGGCGTCCAGGACCCGTTTGGTGGCTTCGGTGACCTCGGGCCCGACGCCGTCGCCGGGGATTAGGGTTATATTATAAGTCATCTCTGTTCCTTTA
>DAOUMQ010000087.1:0-10326 GCA_034410425.1 Dehalococcoidales bacterium
GGAGGGGACAAAGCCCTTGCCTTACCGTTACCCCAGTGGTAGAATTCCGTCAAATGAAGTTCCTCAAAGGCTTGGCGCTATTTATTCTGGGCTTCCTTCTCTCCCTGTCCCTGATAGTCTTCGGCCCCCTGCTGACCATAAACCAGAGCGCCCTCAACCCCGACTTCGTCTCCGCTGAAGTTGAGGACCTCGATTTGCCCACGCTGGCTAAAGATATAGTCCACGAACTAATCCCTCCGGGGCAGGAATACATGACCATGATAGCAGAGAGGGTGGTAAGGAATACCGTCGCCGAAGAGGAAGAATGGCTAAAACAGCAGGCCAGCATCGCCATATATACCTTCTACAACTACCTCGAGGGAGAAAGCCAGCACCTGAGCCTGGTAATCCCGCTGGACACATTGAAAGAGAGCCTCAGGAATAACCTCTGGCAGGAGGTGCTGACCAACCCTCCGCCTGAGCTTAGCCTTCTACCACCACCCTTATTGGAACTGGAATTCAATCTCTTCTGGGACGACTTCTCCGAGGAGATACCGTCAACGCTTGAGCTCGATGAAACCATGCTGGACGCCGAGGTCATGGAACAAATCGAGCTGGCCAAGCGGATTGTCGGCTATATAAATACCGCCTTCAACGTCCTGATCGCTGTTGCCCTGGTGCTAATCCTGCTCATTATCCTGGTGCACCATGAGGTAAAAGGCAGCACCCGACACTTAGGTATAACCTTCCTGGTCTGCGGCATCCCCAGCCTGGCTGGCGTTTTCATTGCCCGCTTTATCGCCGAAACACAGCTAGCCCACGCCGGCCTGTCCGCCTACATCCAGGCATTGATAACACAGCTTATTAAAGACGCTCTGAATCCCATGATGATTTACGGTATCGCTCTCATGGCAGTGGGGCTAATCCTGCTCATCGTCTCTTTCGTCTATCGGCGAGAAGAGTATTCATATCGTTATTGACCGCATGCCTTGTTCAGTCCCCCTTGCGCACAACGAGCTTAAGCCCCTCCTGCCCCACCACGGTGACCTCCTCACCGCTTTCGATATTGCCGCCGTCTGACTTTGCCTGCCAGAGCTCGCCCTTGATTCTGACCAGCCCCTCCGGGTCTAAGCGCTTGGCTACCTCGCCCTTGCTGCCGACCATATCTATCAGTCCGGCCACCGGCTTTTTCCTCAAGGCGCGGCTGCCCATGCGGTAGGTGAAAACAGCGTATGCCGCCCAGGCTACCATGATGATGACGAGAACGAATATGGGCAGGTCAACGCCCAGCTTGGGCAAGCCCCAGAGCACAACGGCGGCTATGGCTGCTTCCTCCAGTATGGTGGTGACTATGGCTATTATGAGGCGGGTTGTCATCATACCTTGTTTATTATAGCAGGATAAAAGAAGTTTCACCCCTCTTAAAACACTCCTTAAGTCGGGAGTGCCTCTAGCCTGCCATTCCGCACCTCATTTAATAGAGAGTATTGACAAAAGTCAAAAAGGGTGCTATTTTTACCCCGCTGGGGACAGCGGGATAGGTGGGAAAAAATTAAAACAAGGAGGGTGTCTATGGCAACACAACCAAGTAAACCACAATCTGGTTCCAAACCCCAAAACAGCGCACTAGAAAAGTTGCGCATTAACAAGGCATTCTGGCTTTCCATCATCGGACTGGTATTAGCCGCGCTGATAGTGCTAATACTCTTGGCTTTTGGTTTAAGGGGCTCAACCGAAATTGTTGCCGTCGTCGGAGTGTTTACCAGTGTTCTGGGCACTCTAGTCGGCGCATTCTTGGGCGTGCAGGTTGGTTCTGCCGGCAAAGCTCAGGCAGAGGAGCGAGCCGATGAAAACCAGAAGAAGACCGTCGCGTTTGCAGCCGCCGCCGATAAAGGAATGATCACAGAAGCGAAGAGGCTTTACGGGAAAGATCTCTTTAAATAAGAACAACGGCTTGTAATACTCAGAGGAGGAAATCGCTATGTTGAAACATATGAAAGACGGCGGAGACCTCAACATGCTTATTATTACCAGCGAGAAGACCCATGAGGATGCCCTTCTTGTCGCCTGCAAAGAATGCAAAGAGACGTGGCTGTTTACTCCTACCGAGTCCGAAGCCTCGGCGAGGGAAGTCAGAGCCTTTTACAAAACTGCTCTAAGGACAAGCCCTGCACTTTTGGAGGAATTGGGCATAGATAAGGAAACAATAGCCAGACTAGAGCTATAACCGCGCCCGGTAGAAATGCTTAAATCGTCTGTTGCCCACACTCAAATATGGGTGCTATAATGGGCACACGATGAAGCTGAGCCGTGAAGAAGTATTACATATCGCCCGCTTAGCCCGGCTGGGCTTAACCGAGGACGAGGTTGACAGGCTCCGGGAACAGCTCTCCCACATCCTGGAGAGCTTTGAGGCACTGCAGAAGGTAGATACCACTGACGTCCCGCCTACCGCCCAGTCTATCCCCCTGCAGAACGTAACCAAGGACGATGAAGTCGCCGATTCCCTCCCCCCAGAGCAGATTCTAGCCAACGCCCCCCGCAAGGAAGGGGAATACTTCAGGGTAAAGGCAGTGCTGGAATGATACCGCCGCAGCTGACCATCCATGAGGCGCACCGACTGCTCAAGGACAGGAAGCTTTCCTCGGTGGAACTGACCGAAGCCTGCCTGGAGCGCACTAAAGAGCTGGAGCCGAAGCTCAAAGCCCTGGTTACCGTTACCGAAGAGATGGCCTTAAGCCAGGCCGAGAAAGCCGACCAGCGCCTTAAAAAGGGTGATAGCCACCCCCTGACCGGCGTGCCGGTGGTAATCAAGGACGTCATCTGCACCAGGGGAGTGCGGACTACCTGCTCTTCAAGGATGCTGGAGAACTTTGTTCCCCCCTACGACGCCACCGTGATGGAGAAGCTGAACGCCTGCGGTGCGGTGGTGCTCGGCAAGGCCAATATGGACGAATTCGCCATGGGCTCTTCAACGGAGCATTCGGCCTTCTTTCCCACCCATAACCCCTGGGACCTGGGCCGCGTCCCCGGTGGCTCAAGCGGAGGCTCGGCAGTAGCCGTAGCCGCCGACGAGGGCATCTACGCCCTGGGTTCGGATACCGGGGGCAGTATACGCCAGCCGGCCGGATTTTGCAGTGTTGTCGGCATGAAACCAACCTACGGCCGGGTGAGCCGCTACGGGCTGGTCGCCTTCGCCAGCTCCCTCGACCAGATAGGCCCCTTAACCAAAGACGTCACCGACTGCGCTATAGTCTTGAACGCCATTGCCGGCTATGACAACCGCGACTCAACCTCGGTGCCGGAGCCTACGCCTGATTATACTAAGTGCCTGAGCCGCGACCTCAAAGGGCTTAAATTAGGCGTGCCCAGGGAATACTTTGTCGAGGGGATGCAGGACGGGGTGAAAACAGCCCTGCAGACCGCCATCAAAAAACTGGAGGAACTGGGCGCTAAAATCGATTGGGAGGTATCATTGCCCAGCACCCCCTACGCCCTGCCCGTTTACTATATCATAGCCCCATCGGAGGCTTCGGCTAACCTGGCCCGCTATGACGGGGTGAAATACGGCTTCTCCTACACCGATACCGACAGCATGTGGGAAGCCATGGAGAAGACCCGGCAGTTCGGCTTTCGCGACGAGGTAAAGCGGCGCATCATGCTGGGCACCTACGCCCTCCCCGCCGGCTACTATGATGCCTACTACCTCAAAGCGCAGAAGGTGCGCACCCTGATAAGGCGGGAGTTCGACCAGGCCTTTACCAAATACGACGCCCTGATAACCCCCACCTCCCCCACCGTCCCCTTCAGGATTGGCGAAAAGCTGGACGACCCGCTCCAGATGTACTTAAGCGATGTCTGCACCCTGCCCATAAACATTGCCGGCGTGCCGGCCATATCCATTCCCGCCGGCTTTGACAACGGGCTGCCCATCGGTATGCAGGTAATCGGCAAGCCCTTTGGCGAGGAGGCTATCTTGAAGGTGGCTTATGCCTACGAGCAGGCTACGGAGTGGCATAAGCAAAGGGCGGGGATAAAATAAGGCGGCTAACAATGCCCCACTTTTTCGTTGAGTTCCGATTTCACGATTACCCTAAACGCTACCTAAAAGAGTTGATGCACGAGGTAGCCCGCAAGTTCAGGGTAAGAGGAGCAATAAGACATAGGCCAGTACCTCATATGGCGCTTTTCTATGGTTCCCGAGGAAGGACTGACATACGGAAAGTATTTGCTGCAGTTGAGAGGGTGTGGGGAAAGTATACACTTGTACCCTTCAAAATCGATAAGTTTGAGACGCGCGATGGTGAGGAAGGAAAAGTCATAGCCGCTGGTATAACCGCTTCTCCTGAGTTGAAAAAACTGCGCGTGGAGCTACGGAAGGAATTGGGCAAGATATGGACTCCTCATCGTTTTGATACTCAACCTAACTTCTGGTTTCACACGGTAATATCGTTCAAAGACATAGACCGAAAGTTTGGCAATATATGGCGTTATATCAACAGCAAGAAGAAACCATCCATTGACCAACACCTAGTTAGAATTACTATACTGAACCAGAAGAGAAGAATTGAGCGCGAATATGATTTAATATTCAAAAAATGGCTCAGCCGTAGAGAAGCGTTGAGCAAACGCCTATACCAAAAAACAGTAAACAGACTTAGAGAACTGCTTGGCCAACCACCAGAACAAAGGTTGTCATCATGGCAAAGGTTTATAAATTGGATACAGGGCTTATCGGGTAAGAAACGTATATACCTCATTGGAGATACCCATTTCGACCATGCTAACATCATAAAGCATGTTAAAAGACCTTTTGCTAACGTACGGCTAATGAACAGAGCTTTAGTTCGTAACTGGAATAACACGGTCAAGCCTAGGGACACTGTGTATTTCTTGGGCGACTGGGCTTTCAGGAGAAGAGGCGCCAGAGCTGCAAAATATTGGCGAAGAAAGCTAAAGGGCCATGTTATTTCAATAAGAGGAAACCACGACCGGGGGCAGAAAGGCATCAGGTTTAAAGACTTCAAGGTAATTAGGTATCAGGGATACTCCTTCCTGCTTATCCACAGGCCGGGTCTAAACGACCCAGGTCAGAACAGAAAGCAGAAACAGAAACTTGAGGAATGGCATGGGTGGGTAATCCACGGACACAAACACAATAACAATATGAGAAGATATCCTTTCATTAATGGTAGACTAAAAACAATCAACGTTGGTGTTGAATTAACGAACTACAAGCCCGTTAGCCTTGATTATTTACTATCTCTAGACATAAACTCTATAAAAAGAATGGAAACCATAAGTAGCAAGCCTGAAAGATGGTGAAATAAATAGAGTCCAAGAGAGGCTTTACCCTTTTGGGCGGGCTGGGTGGGAAGAAAAACGCTGGGAAGGGGGAGCCAACGATGCCGCAGCTACACCTTCTTAGCCTTCCATCTACCCTTCAAAAAATACAATATCAACGCCATCGCCCCGACAAAGGCACCGCCCACTATCGCCCAGCGCACTCCGTAGACACCCAGGTCGGCAACTCCGGGCAAAAAGAAGGCCAGGGGCACCATCACCACCCATGTCATGCCTATGCTGACAATCATAGCTGTCAGGGTATCACCGGCACCGGCGATGCCGCTCTGCAAGACAAAGACCATCCCCATTAACAGATAGCCAGCCACGGCTATCCTCAAAAATACACTGCCCATCTCCACCAGCTCCGGCTCGGTGGTAAAGATACCCATTATCTGCTCAGCCCACAGCAAAATGGCTACCCCAAAGGCCACCATAAAAACCTCCGAAACGCCCACGGCAAACCAGCCGCTCCTCTTGGCCCGCTCCAGCTGAGCCGCCCCCAGGTTTTGACCTATAAGCACGCCGGCGCCCCCGCCCAGACCCATGGCAATCGCCATGAATAACATCTCCAGCCGGCAATTAAGGCTATGAGCCGCCACCGCCACAGTACCGAAGGGGACGATAAGCCAGGTCAGGACTACGTCACCGAGAGCCTTTTGCAGGTTCATTATCAGCGCGGGAATGCCAATCTTTAAAATACGCCAGACTACGCCAAAGACAGGGCGGAAATCACCCATAACCAGCCGGAGCCGGCTGTACCCCCTAAAAAGGATAATAAACAGGACAATCACTCCCAGACTGTGGACGATAATATTGCTCAGCGCCGCACCTCTGACACCCAGAGCGGGAAATATCCACCAGCCAAAGACAAGAACCGGACAAACAGCTACGTGAATAGCCCTGATGCAAGCCTCCAACACCATCGGCGTCATCGTATCGCCTGAAGCCTGGATAGAAAAAAGGCACATTACCAGAAGCTCCATAACTATCCAGCCAGCAAACATCACGCGCATATACGCCGCACCTTCGGCAACAACCGCCGCCTCCACCCCGAACCAACGCAACGCCGGCTCCGCCAGGAAGATGCCCAAGACCGTTATCAATAAGCCCCAGACAACACCGAGAAGTATAGCCTGCCCGGCTACATTACTGGCGCCACGGGTATCCCCAGCCCCAGTAAAGCGGGCAATCATGGCCCTCATACCCATAACCAGCCCAAAGTCCATCGCCATCACTATCATAAGAATGATATTGGCTACGCCAACACCGGCAATAGCTACTGACCCCAGCCGCCCCACCCAGACCATATCCACTATCTGGCTCACCATATAGAGGAGTTCCATGACCACCATAGGCCAGGATATCAGCAGGAGATTGGTGAGGATGGGGCCCTTTGTCCAGTCCCTCTTAAAAAAGGCGGCTTCCTGAGGGTAGTCCTCTTTATTCATAACAAGGCATCATCCATCGCCGGCAGACAAATAAAATAGGCTTAAGGCACGGCGGTTAAAACGCAACCGGGCGAGGTGGTTTTGCCGATTATATACTCACACAGGTTTTTGTCAATTTGGCTGAAGGTAAAACCAGGCGCAGAGTTCTTTACAACGCATAACTTCCTCTGGTATTCTAGACCTATACCTCGCCTTTTGGGCGGGCTGGGTGGGAAGCAAGACGTTAAGGAGAGCAAAAGTGGAAATCAACTGTTTGGTCTGCGGCAAAGATATTGAAATACCAGAGTTTATCGACACCAACAGCTACGACGGTCAGATAAACTGCCCGTCGTGCCAAACACTACTGCATATCAAACTGGTCGGGGCTAAACTAAGAAAATACGAGGTGGTGGCCAGCAAGTCCGGCAGTCCGGCGCCAGCCGAGAGCAAACCCAGCCGGCGAACCAGCGGGGAGGCAGTGGACGTGGAGAGCGTCGCCAGATACAATCCGCTAAGGGACTTCCTGGGCGGCTACAGGGCCAGCCAGCTGCACCTGCCCTTCGTGCAAATCGAGGGCATCATCGGCTCTAAGCTGGAAACAGCCGCCTATACCTTCGAATCATGGTGGGAAAACGATAGGAGCCATCCCCAGGCTATCGCCTGGATGAGCGCCGGATGGGAAGTGGACGATGTTGACCTCCAGAAACGAGGGGTCGTCTTCAAACGGGTCAAAGGAGCTTAAAGTCAACTGCTATTCCGGCCAGAGCTACGCCGAAAGGCCAAAGTCTTTCTGGTGGCAGGGCGGGGAATACCAGGTGGCCCAGATAGGAAAGGAGTGGCGCCAGCCGGGGGAAAAATACTTCCGGGTCAGGACCGGGGATAACAAACTCTTCCAACTCTGCTATAATGAGTCCCAAGACCAGTGGTCGCTAACCGAGCTGATAAGGAGTTAGCCATGTTAAAAGATATTCTAAAGATACTGGAAAACGATGCCAGGACCACCGCCAAGCAGATAGCCTCAATGACCGGCAAGTCCGCCGACGAGGTGGCTAAGCTCATCAAGAAGGCGGAGAAAGAGCGAACCATCATCAAATACAAGACCATAGTCAACTGGGAAAAGGTCGGCGATGAGCAGGTGGGGGCGCTCATCGAGGTCAGGATTGCCCCCCAGAGGGACGTCGGCTTCGACGCCATCGCCGAGCGCATCTACCGCTTCCCCCAGGCGCGCTCGGTCTACCTGCTCTCCGGCACCTACGACCTGCTGGTGCTGGTCGCCGGCAAGACCATGCACGAGGTGGCTGGGTTCGTCTCCCAGAAGCTAGCCCCCATCGAAGGGGTGCAGGGAACGGTCACCCACTTCATGCTCAAAAAGTTTAAGGAAGACGGCGAAATCCTGGGCGGGGAAGAAGGAACTAAACGTCAACCGGTAGTCCTCTAGGAGATTTTTATGTCAACAAGGACGCGAAGCCTGACCTCACAGCGGGCCAACCAGCTTTCCCCCTCGGGGATAAGGAAGTTCTTTGACCTGATAGCCTCCATGGAGGGGGTAATCTCGCTGGGTGTGGGCGAGCCCGACTTTGCCACCCCCTGGCATATCCGCGAGGCGGCCATATACTCATTGGAGAAGGGGTATACCATGTATACCTCGAACCTGGGCATGCCCGAACTGCGGCGGGAGCTGGCGCGCTACCTTAAAGATAGCTATAAGCTGGACTACGACCCCGATAGCGAGCTTTTGATTACCGTCGGCGTCAGCGAGGGGCTGGACCTGACGATGAGGGCCGCCATCGACCCAGGTGATGAGGTCATTATGCCCGACCCCTGCTATGTCTCCTACAACTCCTGCGTAACCCTGGCCGGGGGCGAAGCGGTCATGGTGCCTACCAGCCAGAAGAATAGCTTTGAGGTCAGCGCCGCCGATATCGAGGCGCAGGTCACCGATAAGACCAAGGCTATCCTCATCGGTTACCCGGCTAACCCCACCGGGGCGGTGATGCCCAGAGACAAGCTGGCCCAAATTGCCGAGGTCGCTCAAAGACACCGATTGCTGGTAGTCTCCGATGAAATCTACGCCAAGCTGGTCTACGGCGTGGAGCACACCTGCTTTGCCGCCCTGCCCCGGATGAAGGCGAGCACCGTCCTCCTCGGAGGTTTCTCCAAGGCCTATGCCATGACCGGCTGGCGCATCGGCTACGTCGCCGCCAACAAAGAGCTCATCGCCGCCATGACCAAGATTCACCAGTACACCATAATGTCGGCCCCGACCATGGGGCAGGTGGCCGCTATAGAGGCGCTGAAATCGGGCGAGGACAGCAGCCAGGAAATGGTCGATGACTATAACCGCCGGCGGCGCTTTATGGTCAAGGGCTTTAACAAGATTGGGCTGCCCTGCTTTGAGCCTAAGGGGGCATTCTACGCTTTCCCATCAATCAAGGCTACCGGCATGACCTCGGAGGAATTCGCCGAGAAACTTTTAATGGAGGAAAAGGTGGCTGTGGTCCCCGGCTCTGCTTTCGGGCAGTGCGGTGAGGGCTATATCCGCTGTTGCTACGCCACCTCCCTGGCCGAGATTGAGGAGGCGCTTTTAAGGATGGGGCGGTTTGTGGCTAAGTATAAGAAGTAGGGGTGTGCTGAAGTAACTATGAGCAGGATTTTCAGAACCATCTGGCCTTACTTTGGCGTCATTCCTGTTTTTCTATACCTTCTTTACGTAATAGTCAGGACATATATAAGTGGATATCTCTATCAGTTGGGTATACCACCAGAGATTCTCAACTTTGATATTGATGATTATGCATACTATGGATTAAGACTGGGCAGTTTAATATTGACAATTTACTTCACTGTGATATTTGTTGGTTTTATACGGTATAATGATCCAACCAGACGACAGGGAAATAAGTAAATTAAAAAAAGCTAAATGGGCAGATAAAATTACTTCATACCACATATACATCTGGTTTGTTTATCTCGCAGCCGTATTCGTCATAGCGGGCTTTATAATATCTAGCAGTGACAAGCCCCTCCACCCTGCGCTGGTATTTTGGGGGCTAATGGTCTGTATATCCTTTTTGATCTGGTCTTTCTTCTTTCTTTTTGATACACGAGTAATTACTTGGATAAAAATCCGCAACATAGCTTCAAAAGTTTTCCTGATTGCTCTGTTAGTCCAGTTAGCCTTCCTCCCGATATTTGGCTCTACTGTTTGGGTGGCATTTAGCGCAGATTTCATAGATAATCAATTTCCTAGAGTACAAATCGAGTCATTGAGCCAGATAAGCGATATTGAGTGGGTGAATAGCTCTCATCAAACCTTCATAAATAACGAAGACCTGTATTGGGTAATTGGGGATGGTGAGCACCTTATTCTCAAATCTAGTTCTGATAGCTTTTACATTATAAACCAGAAAGATATTCTATCTATTAATTTTCAAGTAGAAGATTAAGATACACGACACATGAAGAGGGGCTCTCGCTCCTCTTTTTTATTTTTTCCCCCTTTTTCAAAGGGGGATTATGGGGGATTTTAAAATCCCTCTCAATCTCCCTTTGCTAAAGGGAGAGGTTAATTACC